>WUAJ01000100.1 GCA_009827215.1 Phycisphaeraceae bacterium | reverse complement strand
CCTCGGCGCCGAGTCCATCGATATACTTGATATTACCTTCAAGCTCGAACAAGAGTTCGGTTTCAAAATCGCTCAAGGCGAACTCTTCCCAGAAGGCATCACCCAAGATCCCGAGTATGTCCAAGACGGCAAAGTCACCGCGAAGGGGCTCGAGATGCTCAAAGAACGCGGCCCACACTTCGACATGGCGTCACTCGAAGCCGACCCATCCGTTGAGAATGTCCGCAAGATCTTCACCGTCGATGCACTGATCAACTTCTGTGATCAGAAGCTCCAAGCCGCCTGATCACGACCATCGCCCATACCTTGAGGACCAGTCATGCGATGGATGTGGATCGATCGGGTTATTGAACTTGAACCCAAACAGAGACTCGTCGCCATCAAGCACATCTCGATGGCCGAGGATCATCTCCACGACCACTTCGCCGCGACCGACAAACGACCCCCGCTCCCAGTGATGCCCATGTCCCTCATCGTCGAAGGCATGGCCCAAACCGCTGGGATCCTCGTCGGACACGCATCGGACTTCAAAGAAAAGGTCGTCCTCGCAAAGGTCGCCAAAGCAACGCTCTCCAAAGACCCCACCCCAGGTTGCACGCTCCGCTACACCGCGACCATCGATCGATTCACAGACTCCGGCGCCTCAACCAACGGCGTCGTCGATCTCTACGACCCCACCACCAGTTATCAGGACCAAACGCCCGCACAACCAGAACGGATCGGGGAAATCAACCTGATTTTCTCCCATCTTGATCGCAACGCAGCCGGGACGCAGTACCCTGAAGAGAACTTTGTGTTCAGCGATTCATTCCGCACGCTCTTGCGAACCAGCGGCATCGAATCGTCGTTCTAGATCAGGACCCTATAATCAGGTTCGGATCAACAGACCAGACTGGAGCCCATCATGGCGATCTCAAGCAAACTCACCTCCACACTCCTCGCGATGACCATTGTCGGAGTGACCGGACTCACCGCGTGCGCTCCCCGCGAGGTTAATCGCACCGAACGCCGCGTGCACACCGCACATCGCGGCGTCGCATACAAGAAACTCATCCTCACGCTCAATGAAGCCAACGCCCTCGCGTACCGTGCCAACGAGTACGCTGAGCTCATGTACGAGTCCGAGGAAGTGGATGACAAAACCAAAGAAGACGCGATGCGTCTCGTCGATGACACCAAAGCATTCGCCGACGACATCGAATGGTCACTCGCCAACAACCAGCGCATGACCTGGCACCGCACCGAGATGAACCGACTCTGGGGTAAGTTCAAGAAGCTCTACCCAGAAGACAAGGACTTCGCCAACGACTACACCACATGGTCGATGCGCAAGCCCACCCCCAAGCTCCGTCTCAAGAAGAACTACGCCGAGAACTACGGCATCCAAAAGACCAAGCCACGCTGGAATGACCTCCAACCAGTCATCCGCGAGTTCTACGAGACCGAATAAGACAATCCAAATCCACAAACACAAAGAGCCGGATCACAATCGATCCGGCTCTCTTTCTATGCAGTCTATTCACTCGTAATCAATCCCCGACAGCCCACCCTTGGTCCATCGGAATCGCAGGTCCAGCTTCGTCCGATCACCGAGCCCGCCCAACGGATGCGGGAAGGTATCGAGCGGCACATACGATTGCTCCCAGACCGCATCCGGATCCGCTTCGTCATACGCCGAGTTTGCGTCCCCCACCTTCATCTGCCGCACCGAACCATCGAAGAACGCCATATTGATCATCGCATCGGGATACGCCGCGTAGATCCCCTTCTTGCTCGTGAACCGATCGAACTCCTCGTACATGAACACTTTCTGTGAGGGATACTTCACCTCCGTCATGTTCCGCTTTCCAACCGTATTCTCCGACTCCCCCTTCACCAAATGATGCGGCGACTCCGCCGAGGGGGTGTACTGCGGATCAACATCATCAAGCCACGCATGCGGCACCACTTGATACGAAGACCCAAACGCCCACAACTGCTTCACCGAATTATCCAGCTACATCGGATCGGTGTCATACCCCGCCTCCTTCGGCATCCCCATGCCATACGGCACATTGGATTCTTCTTCCAAATACCCAAGCGGGTTCTCTTGCCACTCGATCAGGTTCTTATCAAATGGCGAAGCCATGATGGGTTCGGGCTGACGATCAGTTAGATAATCCAAAAGAACCAAGTGTGAGTATCGCAAAGAAACATCCATTTTCCATGGACTATAAATCGCCCCCCTTCCTTTCAATCGCCCCGTGCCTCTTTTAAGGATGTTTTGAGCATGAGCACCACGAGCGGCAATATCTGATTCCCTTGGATCCCTTCGCGGATCAGTTATAGTTTTCATGATGACAAATCGCTGGTCTTTTTGCCAAGAAAAAATGAAAGATACGACCATCGTTGTCACCTGCATACCTAAGAGCTCCTGTGCTCAGCGATCGCAGATTTGACCTAGAAATATTGTCTTGTGAATTGATACGCGGGCTCTGTATTACTGGAAGCAGTGCAAAGATCATTGCAACAACGATTACACAGATCGCGATCACAGCAAACAACTCGTAAATCGTAAACCCACGCCGAACTTCACTGCTCATCGCGTCCCCTTTCATTCGGATTCAGCACGCATGAGATCAAACCCAAATCACGAGCCGAGCGTGCTCCATCGGAACTATCCGTAACACCCACCAAGCGGTTCCCCTCAAACTTCCATCAGCAACCGACGGATCGTCTCCGGCGTCTCACCCTGCCCCGTCCGAGCGCTCAGCAAAGCCGTGTGCCCCATCGCAAGCACCGATGCATGATCCACAGGAGATCGCACAGGTCCTACCCCAGAACACAGCTGAATGAGCTGCTCCGTCAATCGCATCGAAGACGGATCAACCGCCTCGTCCCGCTCGATGATAAACGAGTCGATCTCGTTGCCATCAAGATCAAACCGCGTATACCCTTCATCACGCAAACGGATCTGCCCCTCATCCCCGAGCGCATCGATCATCAATCCCGAACGCCCCACCTGATCCGAGACCTGCATCAACACGCCGCGTCCATCCGCCATCCGCAGATGCGCCGCCAGCACGCCGTGGAGTTCCCGCAGCGACTGTCCTGGGAGCTGATGCAACCCCGCCGAGAACGCCCCCTGATACGACGCATCAATCATCTCTGGAACACCAACAAGCGTCCGCACGAGATCCATCACCTCAAACACCCGCGCCCCAAGCGATCCATACACCGCCGGCGCGACGAGCGAAACATTGAGCGATCGGATCGGACCAAAGGTTTCCAGCGTCGCCATGAGCTCATCAATGAGCCGCCCCCTCCGAACCATCGGCACCACTCGCACAAACTCCCCGAACGCGCCAGTATGCAGCGCCTCCGTCCAGCTCGTCCCAGAGATCACCGTCGCCTCCCCAGGGATCGGCTCCAGCGTCGCGACCGCAACCTCCCGGCTATGCGCCCGCTGTAAAGCCGCGAGATCGTGCTCCAGATCCTGCTGCCCAAACGATCCCGGAGCCGCGAGCAGCATCAGATCCGGACTCTCGCTGCTGAGCATGTGCCGTAGATCATCCTGCACCGGACACCCAAACCCCTGCGCCACCGTCCCAGACTGCGCCGAAACCGGACATCCCGCCCCCACGACCTCGATTCCACCAGCAGACAGCGCCCACGCAAGCATCTCCACCTGCTCGGGAATCGCCCAAATCATCGCACACGTTGCTCCCCGATCGGCACTCATAACCCCATGATACATAAAAACAAAGAACCCCGCACGCCAATTGGGCGATAGAATATCAGCAAGATGCAGCAAGGCGGCTGCTCATGAATGGTCCCCATCCATGGGAGGAAAGTCCGAGCACGACAGGACACGACGGTGGGTAACACCCACCCGTTCCAACACCAGATCCAACTCTGGCGGCTGGGAACGAGGGAAAGTGCCACAGAAAGCAAACCCCCGATGGCTTCTCCGGAGGCACAGGGAAGGGTGAAAGGGTGCGGTAAGAGCGCACCGCCCGATTGGTGACAATCGGGGCAAGGTAAACCCCGTCGCGTGCAAGCCCAAGCAGATCCTCACGCATCGCGTATCTCTCGTCCGGAGACCGCAGGATCGGGTAGGGTGCTGGGAGCATCAGCTCCTCATCGTGTTGGCAACAGCACGAGCAGAGAAATAGTCGCCCAGCTCCGCAAGTCCGATCGAGCCCCCGTCATAAGGTTGATCGGAAACTACGGAGCGGACAAAACTCGGCTTACCAGCTGCATCCAGCCGCAACAACGCACCCCCTTGGGAACACCAAGGGGGTGCGGCCATTTTTCAGTTTCAGAAACACTCACCCAACATGCTTCGGATCAAACGCGTCCTGCAACGCATCCGTCAGCACATTAAACGCGAGCACCAGCACGAACATAAAGAAGGTCGCCGCGCCGATCTGCCAGAAGAACCCCGCCACCACCTCAGGCTTGCTCTGCGAGATCATGATCCCCCAGCTCGCACCGTTCTTGAGACCAAGACCAAGGAACGTCAGCACCACCTCACCCTTGATCGCGCCAATAAACAGCAGCGACATATTGATAAACATCAGGTGCGAGGTATTCGGGATGATGTGCCGAGTTAGGATCCGCCACTTGCTCGCGCCCAGCGCCTGCGCCGCCTGCACATAATCCAGCGACCGAAGCTTGAGCGTCTCCCCACGCGTGACACGGCAAGGCCCGATCCAGTATGTCAACGAGAACGCGACATACAACGGAATCAGCGTCCCCTCAAAGACCGACCCTGTAAACATAAACGCCAGCTCAACCAGCAGCACCAGATACGGGATCGACGAGAAAGTCGAGTACAACCAGATCACCGCGTGATCCGTAATCCCGCCAAAGTACCCTGCCGCGGCGCCAATGAGTGACCCAAAGAGCACCGCGACAAACGAGACCACAACCCCGACCTGGATCGCGACCTTCGCGGAGTACAACGCACGCAGCATGATCGAGCGCCCCTGCTGATCCGTCCCGAGCATCAAGCGGAACTTGTACACCAATCCACCCAACCCGCTGGGGATCGGATACATCTCATCAAGGATCGGTTCAAGCTCATCGAGTGTCTCAAATACCGCCGCATCGATCCCTGGCCCCGCCTCAACGACCGCCGCCGCGAGCTGATCAACAACCGATTCGTCATAGATCGGGTCCATCGGAGACAGATCAAACGCCGCATCCATCGCGTCTTGCAATGAGCTCACATCGACCGCAACAACCGGATCACTCTCAGGCGCGTTGTCCGCGTACTCCTCAATCTGTACCAGAATCTCATCAAGAGTCAGCGCGACCTCTTCGCCGGCGATCTCCCACGCTTCGGTATCAACCTCGGCTGCTTCGTACTCAGTCTTGAACTCACGCAGCTTCTCAATCTGGATCCCGATCTGCGGCAGCGTGTCCCGCAGTGTTCTCATCCGCTCCTGTCGTTCAAACACCTGCTGAGCTTCAGCGTACTTAGCGCGAAGATCCTCGATCGGCCAATCCGCGATCTTCCGCTCCGCCAGCGAGACCGATTTGCGGATATCCGATTCCGATCGCGCCTCGATTGTTCCGCCACCAGCTTGATCGAGCTCATCGAACATCTTCGAGATGTTCTCAAAGTAGAACCCCACCTGCTCCATCCGCTTGCTCGGCTCAGAGTGAATCCCGAACCCAAGCTCGTTACTCGCGCCAACACGCTCGAGCGTCCGCTCAGGGAGCAGAGCCCCCATGATCGGACTCTGACGCAGATCAAACGAGTCCGTCGTCTTCCCGACCCACGCCACAAACTGCATCAGCAAGATCCAGCCAAACAACAGCAGATACAGCGAGATAATCCCCGACGCGATCATCGCGCCGCGATTGCTCATCAGCTTCCGCATCGCAGGAGATTCATTGAGGCGCTCACGGATACTCATGACAACCTCACCCGTGGATCAACAAGTGCGTATAGCACATCAGTCAGAATATTGGAAGCGATAAACAGCGCCGCGAACAACGCCGTGAAGGTCTGGATCACCGGGAAGTCCTTCGAGTTGATCGCGTTGATCAGCGTCCGCCCCATCCCCGGAATCCCGAAGAACACCTCAATTAGAATCGACCCCGTAATCACAAACGGCAGCGAGATCATGATCCGCGTGATAATCGGGATCATGGCGTTCTTGAGCATGTGCACGAACATCACGCGCCGCGTGCTCGCCCCCTTCGCCTTCGCCGTGCGGATGTAGTCCCGCTGAGATTCCTCGACCATCACTGCTCGATAGAAACGAGCGTCATACCCCAGAGCGACCACCACATTGATCAGCACCGGCAGCATACAGAACGCGACCCATTGAGCCGGCTGGAAGAAGAACAACGCGCTCTCTCCCGCAGAAGCATCCACCGCGACTTGGAACGGCCAACCCTCGATGGACTCGCTGGGAACAAACGCGCCGAAGTACTGACCCAGAATGATGTACACCAGCACCGAAATACTCATGCCGATCACCGCGATGAACATCAACGAGCGATCAACCGCTCGACCCCGATTAAACGCCGAGACGAGCCCAACACAGATCGCGATCATCGCTGTGACCGTCAGTGTCGGGATCGTGATCGCCATCGAAGGCGGGACCGCCTTGAAAATCATCTCCGAAACCGGGAATCCCTGATCCCAACTCCGCTCGCTGAAATCGAGGGTGACGAGTTTCTTGAGAAATACCCCATACTGAACGATGAAAGGCTCATCGAGCCCCATCTCTTCTGTGAGCAACCGGATCTGTTCCTCACCAGCGTTCTTCCCTAGCTGCGCCGAAACCGGATCATTGACCCGAAGTGCAAGCATCAGCACAAACACAATCGCGAGGAAAACCGGGATGTTGTACAGCGTTCGCCGGACAATGTAGGTCCACACAGGTCCACACTCCAAAGGTCAGTTAACACCCCGTCACGACAGCATGCCGGGGATCGCAGAGCCGATCATACGGCCCTTATTCGCGTTTGGAGTCATCCACATCCAGATACTTGAACCAGCCGTAGTACCGCTCAGTTGGCTTGCAGTTGAGCAACCACGGATTCATCAGATAGAAACGCTCACGAGCCATACCACCCACATACGCACAGTCATCAAGGATCATGTCCCGCATCTGCTCGTAAATCGCTGTCCGCTCATCGCTTGGACCCATCGTCAGGATCTTCTCATACAGCGCATCGTATTCTGGACGTTTGTAATTGTAGTGGTTCGACCCAGGCGCTTCGTTCGGACCATAGAACAATGCAAGGTTGTTCTCCCCGTCGGGATAGTCACTCGACCAAGCGAACCCGAACATCGGCGCCTTCTTCTTGTTGATATTCTCAATGAGGGTCGAGAAGTCCAAGAACACCGGCTCAAACTTGATATTCACCTCAGCAAGCTGACGCTTGACCATCTCGCTCACCGCGTTGTTGATCGCGTTTTGACTCGTGTAGAAACGGATCGCAGGCAGACCCTTCCCGTCTGGATATCCCGCCTGAGCGAGCATCTCACGCGCCATCGCGATGTTGCGACCTCGTGCCGCGGCTTCCGAGTACCCATCCTCTGGGTGCCCATCAAGACCCGGAGGGATCGGTCCGTCATACACAATCCGTCGCCCGCTGTAGAAGGTCTCATTGATCTCATCAAGATCAATCGCGTACGAGATCGCACGGCGCAGCGCCCGCTTCTCAGTCGAGTACCCGCCGAGCAGCTCGTCTTCCATGTTGAATCCGCGGAAGGTAAAGTCCAGCAGCTTGTTCGCATGCGGACGCATTCCCTTCCGCAGGAATGATTCCTTCAGCTCTTTGGAAGAACGATCAAACGCCTCCTGGAAGTAGTCCTCAGGAACCTGCGTGTATCCAAGATTCCCCGCATTGAACTCCAGCCACATCGGCTGATCCTCAATAAACATCGTGAACTCAACCCGATCCACAAACGGCACCTGCTTACCAGCAGCGCGATGCAATCGAGCACGCTTATCCTCACGAGACCATTCATCACGCCCAGGATAGAACACCTCGTGGTAGTTCGGATTCCGATCCGCCGTCAGCGACTGCTTCGGAACCCAAGTATCCAAAATAAACGGCCCAGTCCCCACCGGATTCCGAGCGAAGTCCTTCCCGTAAAACTCAACCGCTTCACGAGGAACCACAGAAGTCTGGAACATCCCCAAGATGTACAAGAACCGGTAGACCGGCTTGGTCAGCACAATCTCAAACTCACGATCATTGATCTTTCGGAACCCTGGAACCGGAGCGTCGTAATCAAACTCAGCCGCTTCGTTCTGAGCATCCTTGTACTCGTTAAA
>WUAJ01000099.1 GCA_009827215.1 Phycisphaeraceae bacterium | reverse complement strand
TCCTCGCTCGATCGAGATGCTTGGAGATCTCACTTTTGAACTCTCGAGTGGTGATGGGAGTAATCTCGCGTCGGCACTGAGCCGAGCGCAGTCGTTGATCCCAGCGGACTCGAAGGGGCGCATCGTCCTCATCTCCGACGGTGTATCCACGGCGAGTGGACTCGATCAACTCGCGATGCACACTCCGGTCGATGTCGTCCCGATCGAGTATCAGGTGACCAATGAAGTGGTCGTGCAATCTGTTGAGGTTCCCGCGCGCGTCAAGCCCGATTCATTGATGCCCGTGCGTGTGACGCTTCGCTCGACCGGTCCATCCAACGGCTCGCTCCGCATCATCGTAGATGGAATGACGGTCAATCTCGATCCGAATACGCCGAGCGGGGGTCTTCCGATCGCGCTCAAAGGCGGGACAGAACCGATCTCGCTCACAGTTCCAGTCGGTGATGGTCGTGTTCATCGCGTGCGTGCGGTTTGGGAGCCGGAGGTTGATGCACGAGGAACGCCGATCACGGATCGCAATCTACTCAACAATGAATCCACAGCACTCACGCTCACAAGCGAGCACGGCAGAGCGCTGATCGTCTCCAATAACATCGACGCCGAAGCACGCGCCTTGATCCGATCATTAGAAGCGGCGCGTTGGTCGATCGAACCGATGACTCCTGCTGAGGTTCCGACGGAGTTGCTTGGACTGGAGCCGTATGACCTCGTGGTGCTGGTCAATACCCCTCGTGATGCGTTAATGCCCGGCATTGAATCGACGCTTGACGACTATGTTCGCACACTTGGTGGTGGGTTGGTGTTCATCGGCGGGTACGAGGCCCTCGGCGCCGGCGGATGGAACGCTTCGATCGAGAACGAACTCGATCCCGATGGAACGCGGATCGCGGATCTATTGCCAGTTGATCTGGAAATCCCTGACGATGTTGTGACCACACACGCGGCGGTGGTCCTTGTCCTCGACTCGTCTGGATCGATGAAGCGTCCCGTGCTCGGATCATCGCAGTCACAGCAAGCCGTCGCGAACAGCAGCGCCGCCGGCGCGATCGAGGTTCTTGATCCCAACGACATGGTCGGCGTTGTCGCGTTCTCAGGATCCCCACGCTTGGTCGTTCCGATCACGAAGAACGATGAGCCTGAGGTGATCCAGAAGAAGATCAACGCGATCGGATCGGGTGGCGGCACCAACCTCGCTCCAGCGCTCCGGATGGCGCGGGATCAACTGATGAGCGTGGAATCCAAGACCAAGCACATCGTCGTGCTTTCTGATGGTGAATCGCAAGATCCTGAGCAGCTCCCGTTGATTGCAAACGAACTGGGGGCGCTGGGAATCAAGGTCTCGACGATCACGATCGGTGATGAAGCGGATGAGCAATCGATGCGGATGATCGCGACGGATTCGGGAGGGGTGTACTACCGCGTGGTGAATCCCGCCGTGCTCCCACGCATCTTCCTCAAAGCCGTGCGTGTGCTGCGTCGACCAATGATCCGCGAGGGTTTGATCCAGCCGGCTGTTGTCGAGCGTGCTTCTCCGATGCTGATCGAGTCTGGATCGGTCCCGAACCTCAGTGGATTGGTGCTGACGGAGTTCAAAAGCGATGATCCACGCGTGATGGTCCCGATCGTCAGTCAGCAAGGCGAGCCGATCCTTGCGGGACATCAAGTCGAGCTTGGACGCGTCGCTGTGTTCACAAGTAATGTCTCCAACTGGGGTGGGGATTGGGTCGGATCCGATCCGTTTGATCGATTCTGGAGGCATCTTGCGACATGGACCGCGAGAGCCGCGGATCCGGGAGTGGGGGAGCTGTCCATTGATCAATTGCAAGGCGGACTCTCCATCGCGTACACAGCGATCGACGATCAAGGAGTCCCGATTGATGGACTCGATATCCAGACCAAGGTCTTCACCGACGGATCCGCAACGCAGCAGCTCGAGATGATCCAAGTCGGTCCAGGACAATACGAAGCACAGCTTGACAGCGCTCCGGCGGGAGATCATGTCGTCGTTGCGACCCCTAAACGCGATGGACAACCCATCCGTCCGACGATCGGCGCGGTGCATATCGATGATCAGAGCGAGTTCGATGCGCTCCAGTCTGATCGCAGAGTCCTAGAGGATCTCGCACTACGATCTGGAGGACGCGTGCTTGCGATCAATCAATCCGCGGATCTCTTTTCGCGTGAGGGACTCTCTCAGGTATCGAGTTACGAATCGATGTGGTGGGGGATGTTGGTGCTCGGATTGATTCTGTTCCTGCTCGACCTGGGAGCACGACGAGTCGCGTGGGATCGTTGGGTGGCGCAGGCGCGTGAGGAAACAATCGCTGTTTCGCGAGCCGTTCGTGCGGATCAGCTCGAAGGGCTTTCTAAACGCACGAAACGGACTGAACCGAGCGTGCAGATCGACCTGGAACCTGTGCGTCGTCGATATCCAGCGCCGAGTGCGAAACCAACGATCGCGGAGGAGGATCAAGAAGATCTGGAAGAGCTCAGCGCCCTCATGGCCGCGAAGAAGCGTGCTCGCGAGCGGATGGATGAGTCTTAGGTCAATAGATCGGGCCAGATCGATGAGATGCGTGTCTTGTCATGCTCAGGCAAATATCTGACCCAATAGTCCCTAAGTGCATTAGCAACATCATCGTTTCCTTCGATGTAATAGAGTTCGAGTTGAATTGCAAGGAAGCGTGCAACACAGGTTCGTTGTTGATCGTCAAATAAGTGATAAAATTCATTCAATGAAGAAGTGAGATTTGTCAACAGGAAGATAATGGTGTGATGCCCATTCCATCCGTCATGCTCACAATTGTCAAGCCTTGAGTTTCCAACTGTCAACGCATCGATCATGTATGCGGGCGCGTGGTATCGGAACCCTATCGGATCAAGGAAGCAAAGGCCTGATCCAGAAGGGTCGTGTTTCCGTAGATCGACTTCCCACCAATGTTTATCTCTTTGCTGCGCTCGAATCCGTAGACAGGTCTGTTTCGAAGCGCCAGCATCCAGGGGTTCGGTTTCTGCGAGTGACACTCCGCCCTTTCTGTTGACATCTCTGAACACCATTTTGATGTCATCAACAAGTAAGTCACGGCGATTACGGAGATGCTCACGATCCTCTTTGATTCTGTTCTCATGAAACTGGATGGCTTTCATGTACTCGTCAGGTGTAAGGTCGTTCAAATCAACTCTCCGTTGAGCGAGAGTTTGTCGGCGCTGGTGATGCGTGCCTTGACGATCTTCCCGATGTAATCGCTCGGCGGGACGACGCCATCGGTTGGGACATCGAAGAACACGATGAGGTCGCCGTCGGTGCGTCCAGAGAGCTGTGCGGTTGGGCCGTGGTCTGTGGAGTCGAGGACGGCGCTCTGCATCTGCGGCGCTGCTCCTCCGATGGTGATCCCGACCATCCCTGAGCCCGGCTTGACGTCGGTGCCTCGTCGTTTGTGCTCGCGCCGGCTGAGTCCCTCGACGAAGATATCGAACTCGCCGCCGACCTGTTCTTGTGCGATCTGGTCGGAGATTTTGGTCTGCAGGTCGAGCAGTTCGTTGTTGCGGAGTCGTTTGATCTCGTTGGGGATGTCATCAGGGATCTTGTCGTACGCGACGGTGCCGGGACGAGGGGAGTACTTGAAGATGAAGCAGTTTTTGTACCGGCTGCGTGTGAGGAGTTCCTTCGTGAGTTCGTGGTCTTCATCGGTCTCCGTCGGGAAGCCGACGATGATGTCCCCTCCCAGCATGAGCGGACGACCGATCTCCGGCTGGTGTAGGTACTCATTGCACCGCTGGATGAACTCGTAGTACTCCTCGATCGTGTGCCCGCGATTCATCATCTTGAGCATCCGGTTCGACCCCGTCTGTGCCGGGACATGGATAAACCGGCAGATGCGCGGGCAATCGCGGATCACCTGGAGCACATCGTCCCCGAAGTCGCGTGGGTAGCTGGTGACGAATCGCAGGCGCTGGATCGCCGGGACTTCCTCGTGGATGCGGTAGAGCAGGTCCGCGAAGGTGGTGGTGTTGGCTCCCGCGAATGCATCGCGATTGTGCGATCCCTTGTACGTCCGTCCCTTCTGTGGCTGGACGACGCCATCAATGCTTACAGCGGAGTCATGCTCGAAGCGGTAGTGGTTGACGGTCTGTCCAAGCAGCGTGATCTCGATCACGCCGGTATCGGCGAGGGATTTGATCTCGTCGATGATGTGCTCGGGTGGACGATGGATCTCGGCGCCGCGTGTGTGGGGGACGACGCAGTAGGTGCAGAACTTGTTGCATCCGCGTGTGATGCGGACATATGCCGAGCGTCGTCCGTCAAAGTCGACCGGAGAGATCATGCGTCCCAGATCGAGCGATTCCAGCGAGTCTCCAGCCGCGGCGAGTGTCGAGGATCTTCTCGATGCGTTCCCTTGCAACGCGACCTGCTTCGCGGACCTGCGGATCGCGACCTCGGGATCGGACTCGATGAGCGATGCTTTGGTCCGGACCGCGTTGTCGATGAGCTGCGGGAGTTTGTCGAGCTCAGCGGGGCCGCACATGATGTCCACGACCGGCGCTTTGGCGATCATGTTCTTGCCGTCCCGCTCGGCCATGCATCCGAGGACGCCGACGACGAGGTCGGGCTGGTGTTTTTTGCGATGCTTCATCTCTCCGAGCCGGGACCAGACCTTCTGCTCGGCGCGCTCGCGGACGGAGCAGGTGTTGTAGAGGACGATGTCCGCCTCGTCCGCGTTTGCGGTGAAGCGATAGCCCATCCCGCCGAGTGAGCCGGCGACGAGTTCGGAGTCCAGCTCATTCATCTGGCATCCGAAGGTTTCAAGATAGACGGATTTGCTCGTCATAGGACAGGGAGTGTACGCGTGGATCTGCCCGAATCCCAACGAGAATCATCCAACCCCAGCACTCAACTGGTGATACACTCGATCCAGTGACCACGATCGATGACATCAAAGCCTGGTTTATGGACCTCTCGCTCGCGAGCAAGTGTCTGCTCCTGTTCGGGGCGGCTTCGGCCCTGATTATCACCATCGCGCTGTCGCTTCCACTGCTTCGGATGAACGGCTTGGTTGGATCAGGTGAACGGGAACTCGCACGCTCGGTTTACGCGACATGGAGTCTGAGCGATCATCCCCAATCCGGGAAACCCGTCGATGTCGTGGGGGCTGTGATCACCTCCATGACTCCGGCTCAAGCGGAGATCCAGAGACGCGAATCGCCGTTCCTTGATCGTGCGATGACGCGATTCGAGCGTTCAACGAACAAAGTGGAATACTTCGATGCGGACTGGGACGGCTGGAATCGTCTTTACAGATACGCGCATGTGATCCGAGATGAGAACGCACAGATCCTCGGCGTGATCATGCTTGAGCACAAATCCGCTGGCGCGGGATGGTTGATGGTCGTCAATCTGCTCTATGTCTTCGCGGCTGGAGTCGTCGTCCTCGCCGTTGCGCTCGTCGTCTTCGCATGGATTACCGAACGCTTGATCATCCGTCCGGTGCTCTCGCTCCAGAAGACCGCAGAAAAAGTACGAGACGGGAACCTCGATACTCGATCCAAGATCGCGACTGGTGACGAGTTTGAAGAACTCGCTGAAACCATCAACCTCATGCTCGGAGAGCTCCAGCGTCAGCAGGATCAGCTGCGTGGTGCCAATGCGGCGATGGATATCAAGCTCTCCGAACTGGCGCAAGCGAATGTGGCGCTGTTCGAGTCCGCGAGACTGAAGGGCGAGTTCCTCGCGAGTGTGTCCCATGAGCTGCGCACACCGCTCAACGCGATCATCGGATTCGCGGAGTTGTTGTTAGAGATCGTCCGCAAGGAGATTGCGGTCGCTGCGGAGGATAGAGAAGGCTCACCGGGATTCGATGCCGATGAGATGTCTAAACGCGAGCGGTACCTCGTCAATATTGTTTCGGCGGGAAGAACACTCCTAGAGATGATCGAGTCTTTGCTGGAGATGGCGAAGATCGAAGCGGGACGCGTCGAGCTCAACATCGCGCCAATGAATGTCGCGGATACCTGTCAAGCACTCGTGGGGCTCATCCATCCGCTGGCGCGGAAGAAGGACATCCAGGTCAAGCTCGAACTCCCGAGCGACATCCCACTCATTGAAACAGATGCAAAGAAGTTCCAGCAGATCATTTTTAATCTGCTCTCAAATGCTGTGAAGTTCACTGGTGATACAGAATCTGGAACTCCCGGCGAGATTATTCTTCGAGCTGAGCGTTTGCCGGATGATGAATCCGGGACCGATCGACTTCGTGTTTCGGTGATCGACAACGGCGAGGGGATTAGTCCCGAAGACCAGAAACGGATTTTTGATAAGTTTCAGCAAGTCGATTCTGGACACACAAGAGTCCATGCCGGGACTGGACTGGGTCTTGCGATCGTCTCGGAACTCACTCGCTTGCTGCAGGGTGAGATCCAACTGGAATCGCAGATCGGATCGGGATCCATGTTCTCGCTCATCATCCCTGCAGAGATCGATCCGGAACTGCTCGAAGAGACCAAACTCGAAGCGAAGTTCCGTGGATCACTGAAGCCTTCGAGTATGATGCATACTGAGTTTCACAGCGCTGATTCGTAATGCCGAAGTTCGATCGGTTGGCTGGTGCCATTCTCGAAGACAACAGCAATCACATCGATGCGGATCGGTCGATTCTGATATTGCTCTTGTTTCATCAGGGCGCTCGCGAGTGATCGGAGCTTTGACTTCTTCGCGGCGGTGATGTTTGCTTCCGGATCGATCTGGCGCGTGTCGTCGTCCTGTCTGAGACGCGCCTTGACCTCGACGAGCACGATGCATCGAGACTTGGGTTCTTCGCAGAGCAGATCGATCTCGCCGTGTTTGAGTCGAAGATTGTGCGCGAGTATCCGATACCCATTGCGTTTCATGTGTCGAGCCGCGGCGTGCTCGCCTCTCACCCATACGGACTGCTCACCAGAAGATCCGGTGATGCGTGCGATAAGCTTTGAGATCGCGTTCACCTTGTTGGTCCGTATTGCTTCTCTGCGATGTAGAGCAATCGATATAGGATTTCCTCGGCACTTGATACGCGAGCACGCTCGATGAGGTCCTGCAAGTAGGCTTTTCTTTCCTCGGCTCGTCGCTCTTGCGTGAGTTCACGATGAATCTCGAGCTGAGCTTCGTACAGCGTTCTGGATTCCTGGACGCGATCCGCGTACATGATCCAGAAGTTCGCGTTCCCAAGCGAGACCGGTCCGGCCCATTCGCCGAGCGAGAGCGGATACACCGCTTCGTTGAGCACATCGATCTGGAAAAATGCCGTTTCCTCAAACTCGCCGGTGAGTTCGGTCTCGAGCAATCCCTGTGTGTCACGATTGAAGGTGTTGGTTTGGGATGCCGCGATTTCAGCGAAATCTTCTCCTGCGTTGAGTCGTTCGGTGATCGAATCAACCAGCTCACCCTCAGGCTCAAGCACACGGATCACCTGTAGCGTGATCGTCGGAGGGGGTTGGTACCGATCAATGTCGCGTTCGTAGCGCTGCTTGATATCGCGCCAAGAGATATTGATGCGTCGATTGATCTCTTGGTACAGCGTCAAACCCACAAGCGTGTCGAGTTCTTGTTGGCGGAGTGCCTCGTCAAGCGTAATGCCCTGCTCCTCGATGTAGCGACGGTTTGCGAGCTGAGCACTGCCGAGATTCTGAGAGAGCACATTGGAACGGAAGTCTTTGAGGAATGCCTGGAGTCCTACGCGTTGTTGCGGCGTGAGTGCTGCGATCGTTTCTGCTCGGAGGAGCTCGTCGTATATGATGCCGTTGAGTCGAGTGTTGATGATCTCGCCCGCTTGGTTTCTCCAACGGACCAGCTCTGTGTCCTTCCCGATCGCGATCAGACGCGCCTCGATCGGCTCAAAGAAGCTGGAGACATAGATCGGGTGACCATTGATGTCTCCGACTTTCGCATCGACGAATGCGAGCCCGTCACTGCCGCTTGTGATCTGATTTCGGATCGGATTCGATTGGGTCGTCGAAGACGCGGCTGGATCTGGTTGAGACTGGGTCTCAGGAACTTCGTTGGACTCTGATGATGGAGTGTTGTTTGCAATGGTTGAAGTGGTGCCAGGCTCTGCACGGAAATCGCTCAAGCGAATCTCCGTTGGATTCTCGTGTGAGTTGCCTTGGATTTTTTGCCCGCTACAACCGATCAAGAACGCGAGTCCAATCGATGCGGGTGCGACGAGTAAACCGAGGAGGGTGACCCCCTTATTTTCTGGTCGCAATGTGTTGTCTGTGAAGCGTAAATCC
>WUAJ01000098.1 GCA_009827215.1 Phycisphaeraceae bacterium | reverse complement strand
GACGAGTGACCCTGTTGAACACACCAAGGAAAGAACCGAGGAGGAATCCCCAAACGATGTATGAGCCGTCAATCTCACGGCCGATCTTGAGTGGAGGAACGAGGCGCTCGAATGCGGTAATGAATCTCCCTCCGATACTCGGACGCGGATGGAAGTTGCCCATGAGTTCTTTGCCGATAAACGAGTCTTGTCCAGACCAGATCAGGTAACTCGAATAGGAGTACCATGGGAGCAGCACCGCAAGCAGCACGCCGAGTGCAACCAACGCGAGCTTCCAGCGACGGATATCGGGATTCACAAACTGAGTTGTGAGAATCAGCAAAGGCAGTGAGACAATGAGGATCAATCCTGCTTGTTTGCTGACCGCGGCGACGCCTCCAGCGAACGCGCCCCAGAGCACAGTTCGGATTGCTTGGGATCGGTCATTCATCCCCGCTCCACGCAGTACCAAACACCATGAGAGGGTCATTAGTGCAGCGACCGGGATGTCCATATATCCTGACACAAAGAACGGCTTGTAGAGAACCCAGATCAGGATCATCGTGATCGGGACCGCACGCATCAAGATTGCGGATTTGCGTGCGACCGCCGCGATGAATAAGCTGCAGAGCATGAGCAGCGGGAAGAGTCCCTGAATAGATTTCGCAAACTGCTGGATCTCTGCGTGTCCGATGAGGATGTAGCTGATGCTCCATGTCGCTGGGAGAAGCTGTGGATAGTCTCTGGCGCGGATTGCTTTGCCTTCCATCGCCCATTCCATCGCCCATCGATTCCAGCTCGCGACGGCATCCCACATAAAGAAGGTCTGCCCGATCGCTTGAATGCCGATGAAAGCGCAGACGAGCATCGTGAGAACTGCGAGCGTTGTGAGTTTTCCGGAGTCGGTTTCAGACTCAATCGAATCGCCAAACTCAGTGTTAGGTTTACTTTGTCTCGGCGTACGAGCATCGCGCCAGCACAATAACCCAAGCACGCAAAGCTCAAGAATCATGAATGTCATCACAGCGGATTTGCTGACCATCCCTGTCAGACTGAGCAGTAGGATCAGCATCAGATTGACCCACAAACTCGCCGTGAATCCGACACACAATCGCGTGAGCCAACCCTGAATACGGATCGCTTTGGTCAGGACATAGCCTGGGAGCCAGATCATCTGAACGACGGCGATCATGCCCCAGACTGTGTCCGCGGAGGTGACGGCGCTTTGGACAGTTGGACTCATTGGTGCTCCGATTAGGACTGCTCAGGAGGCGCGGTACGCGACGATGCCTTGAGTCAGAATGATGGGCCAGTTTATCTGAGATTTCAGTTTGATGCCAAGCGTGGACGCCGTCGATTCGACTTCAGGGAACTTGAGCGGTCGTTCGTCATGGAAGATCCACTTCCCCATCATCTCCGCGAGCGATCGTGTCGTTCGATAGAGCAGGGTTGGTGTCGGGAAGGTGATGACCACCAATCCCCCAGGTTTGCACAGCGAGAAGTGGGAACGGATCGATTGGGCTGTCTGCTCAGGATCAAAGTGCTCGATGAGTCCAACACTGAACACAATGTCCGCTTGCTCAAACGATCCCAATCCCTGCTCGTCGAGCACATCTGCTTTGTGCGCTGAAGCCTTTCCTGACTCGATATCAGAAGCGAATCGATCCCGATACAGATCCAGCCCGTACTCGTTCATGTCGAGCACTGAGTACTGTGAGGGTGCAAACTCATTTCGCAAGCGTTCATAAAAGCATGAGTTGGCGCCACCGATCTCGATGATCCGAGGATGCTGTCTTTGGTGCTCTTGATTCCACAGGGACAGATAGCGTACGAGCAGATTCGCAGTCCGTTCTCTTGTGAATGTCGTCGCTTTGAACGGCGCCTTGTAGTAGCTCGTCCAATCCGTTTCATTGGTAGAGCAATCATTGGTTTCGATTTGTGCGGACTCGTTCATGGTGCGTAATTGCTCACGATGCAATGGATTTGCGTTGGGTGGTTTGCGGGAAAATGAGCAGACGCTGGATCGAGAAGTTCGCGATCAAGAGCAGTGTCTCGGAGATCACTTTCAGCAAGACGAGGTTCGTTTCCCAGACCAATGCTCCAGCGGTCATCAAGCCGTAGGACACGAACCCTGAGAGCAGCACGAGCGTCGCGTACCACAGAGCGGAGGTCGCGACGGGTCGGCTGGACTTGAACACAAACACTCGGCATGCATGGAACTGATAGATACCAGCGACGAGACGCGCGATCGCCATCGACAGCGCAATGTTGTCGCTGATGCGGATCATGATTGAGAACATCAGCACATCAATCAAGAATGTCGCGAACGAAGTGGCAAGGAATCGCGTGAAAACCGAGTAGATCCGCATCGAGTCCGTGAATGCTCGGAAATGCGAAGTCGGATTCCCAGGCTCATACACCGTCTGGATCTCACACTGATGGAACTCAACGCCTTGGACACGCAGATCGATCAGCATTCGCATCTCAAACTCGTACCGATCGCCGCTGATCTGCAGCACATCCGGGATCAGCGAGGTCGGGATCCCACGCAATCCGGTCTGTGTGTCGTTGAGTTTGGTGGGTGTGAAGAATCGGTAGACATATTTAGTCACTGTATTCCCGAGCCTGGACCTCAACGGCACCGAATCTTCAAACGCTCGTGTCCCGAGAATGAGCTTCTTGGGGTGCTCGAAAAGAGCTCGAGCAACCTTCCGGATGTCCTCAGGAAGATGCTGACCATCCGCATCCGCGGTGATCACCCCCGCGAAGTCCGGATGCCGAACCGCGAGGTCGTTGAGTCCGGATTTGAGCGCTGTTCCTTTACCCAAGTTCACAGCATGTCGGAGCACGCGGACATCGTGCATCTGCTCGATCGCATCGAATATGTGTCTGAACTCTTCTCCTGATCCATCGTCGATGACCAGAATCTCGCCGTAGTGATCTTGGAGCAGCGATTGGACGAGCTTGATCGTCGTCTCGTCAGGCTTATACGCTGGGATCAAAACCGAGATCCGCGACAAGTCATGACCTGTTTGGTGGCGCTCTTGGTCTGCTTTCGGAGCAGCTTCAACCTCCAGCGGTTGAGAGATCATCGGACTGGGAGTTTCAGCGGAGGTCATGAGCGGGCATACTATAGGGGAAGAGCCGTAGCACGACTGAATCGAGGGGGTACAACCCAGATCGTGCTTCGGAGAAAGCTTCAGAGGGGTGTGGGGAACCCTATACTCGTTGGCTGGGGCTCGAGCCCCAGTCCAATCTCGCCGGACAGCGACCGGAAGGGTGTCATGTCACGCATACTTGTAGTACTTGGAACACGACCCGAGGCGATCAAACTCGCGCCGGTCATCCATGCGCTGCGTGAGCACGCACGAGATGATGACGAAGTTGTGGTCTGCTCGACTGGACAGCATCGCGAGATGCTCTCGCAAACACTCGGAGCGTTCGGAATCACCCCCGATCTGGATCTGGATGTGATGGAGCCGGGACAATGCCCCTCGGATGTCGTCGGGAAACTGATGATCGAACTTGGGAAGGTCTACAAGCAGACTTCTCCTGACTGGGTCGTGGTTCAGGGTGACACCGCGACTGTCGCAGCGGGGGCCCTCTCCGCATTCATGCATCGCATCAAGGTGGCGCATGTCGAAGCGGGACTGCGTACGCACGACAAATCCAAACCCTTCCCTGAAGAAATCAACCGCCGAGTCGCTGGAGTGGTCGCGGACATGCACTTCGCGGCGACTGAGCAAGCGAGCGACCACCTGCTCAGAGAGGGCAACGCGCCAGACTCGATTATGATCACAGGGAACACCGTCGTCGATGCACTCCGCTGGATGTCCGACAAGATGCGGCAGACCACTGATGCAACGGTCAATGGACATGCTGACAACACTCGTTTGGTGTTGGTGACCGCACATCGCCGGGAATCGCATGGTGAGCCGATCCGTGAGGTTTGCCGAGCATTGAAAGAGATCGCTCAGCAGCACCACGACATCCGGATCATGTATCCCGTCCACATGAATCCCAATATCAGCGGACCAGTCCGCGAGATCTTGGATGGAGTTGAGCGAATCACCCTCTGCGATCCACTGGATTACCCAAGCTTCATGGAGCTCATGTCCAACGCGTACATGATCATCACGGACTCGGGGGGTATCCAAGAAGAAGCATCCGTCATCGGCGTCCCCACACTCCTGCTCCGCGAATCCACTGAGCGTCCAGAAGCGGTTCAAGCAGGGGTGGTGCTCCCTGTCGGTACCGATCGTGACCTGATCGTCAAGAGTGCGGCTGCTGTGCTGACCGATTCAGAAGTCCACGCTCGTATGGCGAAGCCAGTTTCTGTGTTCGGAGATGGACTGGCTTCGCAACGGATCGCGCATGAACTCTTGGGACTTGGTCGTTTCGATGACATCGCTGATCAACAACGCTCTGTCAACTCGTCGTTCGATCGAGTCGGTTCAGGACACTGATCCATGCGTGCGCTCTGGTTGGTTCGTAAATCCCTGACCAAGTTCCCGGGTGGTGACACCACCCAAGTCCTCCAGACGAAAGCATCCCTTGAAAAACTGGGCGTTCAGATTGAGCTACGCTCTGTCGATGAACTCCCAACCAAAGTCGATGCAAAGCGACACGACCACATCCACCTCTTTCATCTCGATCGATTGTGGGAGAATCTCCCCGCGGCACAGTGTGCCCAGAAACTTGGCATTCCGTATGCACTGAGCACGATCTATTGGCCGACGACACGATTCGACGAGTCCGCACGACGCGGGATCAACGGCATCCTCGCCCGATCGATGGGAGAGAGCGCGTTCCAGAGTTTCCGTCAGATCGAGCGTTGGGGGCACGCGCGAGTCAGGGAGAAAGCCGCGATCAAATGGTCGATGGATGCGATGCGATTTGAGAACGGCGCTCGCAAGCTCTTGGAGCATGCAGCGGTCTGCTTTCCCAACAGTGCTGTGGAAGCGGATCGGATCAACGAACGATTCGGGACAGACATCAAAATGACGCGCGTTCCCAACGCGGTGGGGGATGCGTTTGCCAATGCGCCACTCAACTCTGATCAGCAGCGTCATGGCATCTTGTGCGTTGGTCGCATTGAGCCGAGGAAAAATCAACTCGCACTGATCCGTGCGGTGTCCAAGCGATTTGGGCAACCACTCGACCTGACCATTGTCGGATCACACGGGCGATTTAATAAAAAATATTACGAGCAGTGCCGAACTGAAGCCGGTGATCATGTGCGATTCATCTCGCATCAAGGAATCGACGAGTTGATCAAGCTCTACCAATCCGCATTAGTGCACGCGAGTGTCAGCTGGTACGACACGCCTGGACTTGTGAATCTCGAAGCGGGGATGTGCGGCTGTCCTTTGGTGATCGGAACGGAAGGATCTAGCACAGAGTATTTCGAAGATCTCGCATGGTACGCGGATCCCGCAGACCCCGCTTCAATCCGAGAGGCGATCGAGCACGCGATGCATGATGAACAGGTACATGAGCGCACACGCGACATGCAGAAGCGAATCGTAGAGAATTACACATGGCATCACGCCGCTCAAGCAACACTTCAGGGATATGAGCACGCACTCAGTGCTGCATCAGTTTGACACTCACTCGTGACGAAGCGCTTCGATCGGATCCAGATTCGCGGCACGCATCGCGGGATACATCCCGAAAATAATCCCGATTCCTACACTGATCACCACCGAAAGCATCACGCTCCAGGGAGTCACCACAGTCGGCATGTCTGCGACCATCGTGATGATCCATGGGATCAGCAGTCCGATCCCGATCCCGATGAGTCCGCCGGTCATTGAGAGTACAACGGTCTCGATGAGGAACTGGCCGATGATCTGCTTGCGCTGCGCGCCGATCGCTCTGCGGATCCCGATCTCACGCGTGCGTTCCGTGACTGATGCGAGCATGATGTTCATGATCCCGATCCCGCCAATCAGCAGAGAGATCCCAGCGATCGATCCAAGGACGATATTGAATGTCCGTTGTGTCGACTCAGCTTGTCGGAGCAGCGCCAGCGGGACGCTCATCCGATAGTCCCCTTTGGGGTGGAACATAGAAAGCATCCGTTCGATCGAAGCGGCGGTCGATTCGACATGCTCACGATCATCGACTTCAACAATGAGCTGATGGAGCTCGACGAGTTCGCGCGAGCGTGATCCATTGCCTCGGATGGTCGTGATGTCCCCGAACCGTTCGATCGCGACATTGAGCGGGATGTACGCGTCAATGTTCTGGTCAGGAGTCTGCATCGTTCCCGATTGGGTGCTCTCGGACTTGATCACACCGACGACCTTGAAGTAGCCCTGCTTGATGAGCACTTGCGAACCGACAGGGGTTTGTCCTGCGAGCAGCTTGCGTGCCCCATGCTCAGTCAAAACCACTACATTTGCGTTCTGCTCAACATCGCGATCGAGCAGCTGACGGCCCGCGAGGATCTCACGCTGAACCAGATCAAACCACTGCGGCGTCGTCCCCACAAGACGCAGCTCATGCGATCGGCTGTTGACGCGTCCCTCGCTCCGGATCAGCTTTGCAGGGACAGCACGAACGACGGTGTCAAAGCTCTGCTGGATTCGTTCGAGATCATCGTAGAGCAAGCCGTAAATGTTCATCCGGATGCGCTGAGAGTTCTGGCCGCTGTTCTCCACGGCTTGCTGGGAGTTAATGATGATGTTCTGGCTTCCGAGTCTGCGGATCTCATCGAGTGCTTTCTTGCTGGCGCCCTCACCCACTGCGAGCATCGCGATCACAGCTCCAACACCAAAGACCATGCCCATCATCGTGAGGATCGAGCGCATCTTGTGAAGCAGAAGGGTTTTCACACCCAATCGAACATCGCGATAGAGTCGTTCACCGATCATGAAGTCGCTCCAATAACTGGAGTGTTCTGTGTGATCGATGCGATCTTTCCATCCCGCATGACCAGCTCGTGCTGCGCGTGAGCCGCGATTTCTGGTTCGTGTGTGACCATGATGATGGTCTTCCCCTGATCATGAAGTTCAGTTAGGATCTCCATAATGGAATCGCCGGTCGCTGTATCAAGATTCCCAGTCGGCTCGTCAGCGAGCAATACCGATGGATCGTTCATCAGTGCGCGAGCAATCGCGACACGCTGCTGCTGACCACCTGAGAGTTCAGTAGGGCGGTGCCCCATGCGATCTGCTAACCCCACACGCTCAGCGAGGGCTTTGCTTTTCTTCGCGGCTTCGCTCGCATCCACGCCTTGATAAAACAGCGGGAGCTCGATGTTCTCCTGTACAGTGAGTTGCTGGATGAGATTGAAGTTCTGGAAGATGAATCCGAGATAGCTGAGTCGAAGATCGGAAAGCTCGTCATCACTGGTCTTCGCGATGTCCTGTCCCTCGAGTCTGTATACGCCGCTGGTAGGACGATCGAGGCATCCGAGCAGATTGAGCATTGTGCTCTTTCCCGATCCGCTGGATCCGGAGATCGCCCAGAAGCTTCCTCGCTTGATCTCCAGATCAACCCCTGCGAGCGCGTGGACATCTTGATCACCCATCCGATAGGTCTTCCAGACCTGCTCAAGCGAGATCACAGTGTCGTTGTTGCTCTGCTGGGACAGATCAAGACTCAAGGCGTGCCCGCCCGTGCTTGAGAGGGTCTCCCTGATGGACGCCCTTTCTGCTGTCCCGAGTTGCTAGGACGATCACGAGTGCTCGCTGTTTCCTCGGCTTGTTCGAGTGGTGGTGTGAGAAGCACGCGATCACCAGGATTGAGTCCCTCGATGATGTGGACCATCGAGTTGTTGTCTAATCCAGTGACCACTCGGCGGGGAGCCAGCTCCTTGCCTTCTCTGACATAGACCATTGAGTTTCCAGGACTCCCAACCACCGCTTGAATCGGGACAGCGAGCGCATCGATGTATTGATCAACCTTGATGGTTGCTTTACAGCTCATCCCTGTCCGGATTTCTGTGTGCACGCCGTCGATCATGATCTGCGTGTCGTAGACCTTCAAGTCCGGATTCATGAATACAGAGGTTGCGTCAGGGAGCGGGGCAATGCGTGTAACCTTTCCTGTAAACGACTTTCCAGCGAGCGCATCGATCGTGATCTCAGCAGCTTGTCCGACCTGGACTTTACCAAGTGCCGATTCGTGAATCCGGATGACCACCATCATGGAGTCGGCGGTAGGGAGGTGGATGAGTTCCTGCCGTTCGTAGACTTCCTGACCTTCGTCGAGAGGTTCGGTGTCGCCTCTCCAGCTGAACTCTGAGCTTGTTGCGTAAACGACCATGCCATTTGCAGGAGCGTGCATTTTGGTCTTTGCGATCTGGTCTTCAATCTTCTCGAGTTTGAGTTTCTGTCGATTCAGCTCAGCGCCGTACGCACGCTGTCGTGC
>WUAJ01000097.1 GCA_009827215.1 Phycisphaeraceae bacterium | reverse complement strand
CTGCCAGAACCTCGGCATATCAGGTGAATGGCTCCTGTCAGGTCAAGGACCTATGAAAGTCCGCGACATCAAAACCCATGCGCTCAAGCATGCGGATCCCAACGAACTGATGGGCGCGATCGCCAACACCCTCACGCAGCTCATTGAACGCGTCGATCGTCTCGATCGCTTTGTGCAAATGATGGAAACCAAGCTCAACGCGTCATCAAACTCGCTTGTCGAGCACAAGCTGAGTTCGGATACAATCTCTGCAGACCAACAAGGGAGCAGCGATGACGCAGCAGGATCCGGATCAAACGAGAGAAGCGATGACAACACCGCGCGACGAATCGCGAGAGCTATCGCCCAACGACCACATGGCCCTGATGCTTGAGCTCTGCAAACCAGAGTCCATGCCCCTCGTTAGGCGCTGGGTCGCGGCCCTTATGCTCGTACCGGAAGACCAAAGAGAGTCCATCGTCCAAGCCGTCGAGACGCAAATAGTCGCGGACTTCTCCGACTGATCCTCACCCGATCCCGCACTACCATCGTGCATGGCTTTCAATCAAACCGCGTCCAACCTCTTCTCCCAGATCGCACAGATGCTCGAACTAACTGGGTCCGACCGCTTCCGAGTCAACGCCGCGAGCAAAGCGTCCCGCGAGCTCAAAGCACAGACCACCGATCTCGAGCCCCTCGCAACAGCCGAGGATGTCAAAGCCCTCACCGCACTCGAAGGCATAGGGAAAGGCACCGCGACCAAACTCATCGAGTTCGCGCAAACCGGATCCATCTCCGAGCACAAAGAACTCTCCGAGCAGGTCCCGCAAGGACTCATGGAGGTCCTCTCCATCCCAGGACTGGGACCCAAAACCGTCAAGCTCATGTGGGACGATCTCAAGATCGAGTCCATCAACGACCTCAAGAACGAGATCGCCAAAGGCAGTGTCGCCGAGCTCCCACGCATGGGCGCCAAGACCATCGAGAACATCGTCGCCGCGATCGAGTTCATGGAAAGCTCCGGAGACCGACTCCACCTCGGACTCGCGCTCCCGGTCGCTCAGTCCATCGTCGAGCACATGCTTCAGGTCAAAGGCACCAAGAAAGCCCAATACGCCGGATCACTCCGGCGCGGCGAAGAAACCATCGGCGATATCGACATCCTGATCGTCACCGACGACCCAGACCACGCACGCGAAGCGTTCACCACCATGCCCGCCGTCACGCGCGTCCTCGCAAACGGCGACACCAAGTCCTCCGTCCGCTACGAGCTCTCCTCCGCGAGCGAACGCTTCAAAGACCTCTCGACCCCAGCGGAAATCCAGATCGACCTCCGCATCGTTCCCGCTGAATCGTGGGGAGCCGCGCTCGCGTACTTCACGGGTTCCAAAGACCACAATGTCGCGCTCCGCAAGCTCGCGATCAAGCAAGGCATGACCCTCAACGAATACGGCCTCTTCCGCAACAACGACGACCGCGACGACCCCATCGCGTGCGAAACCGAAGAAGGCATCTACCTCGCGCTTGGGATCGCCTCCGTCCCACCAACCCTCCGACAAGACCGAGGCGAGATCCAGACCGAGGAACTCCCCCACCTCATCGAACTGAGCGATATCAAAGCCGACCTCCACACCCACACGACCGATTCCGACGGCAAGCTCTCGCTCAAAGAATCCGCAACGCTCGCGAAATCCCGAGGATTCCACACCCTCGCGATCACTGACCACTCGCAATCCTCCGCGATCGCCAATGGACTCAAACCTGATCGACTCAAGAAGCAGATCAAAGCCGTCCACAAGTTCAACGACTCGTTCGATGGACTGACCGTCATCGCGGGATCAGAAGTCGACATCCTCGTCGATGGATCGCTCGACTACGACGACGACCTGCTCAACGTGCTCGACATCGTCGTCGCTTCACCCCACGCAGGACTCCGCGCCAAACCCAAGCAAGCGACCAAGCGCCTGCTCAAAGCGATCGAGCACCCGAGCGTCCACATCATCGGACACCCCACTGGTCGACTCATCCAGCGCCGAGCGGGACTCGAACCCGACATCAACGAGCTCATCGCCGCCGCGATCGAGCACGATGTCGCGCTGGAGATCAACGCCCACTGGATGCGCCTCGACCTCCGCGACACCCATGTCCGCGCCGCCGTGGAAGCTGGGTGCAAGATCGCGATCAACTGCGATGTCCACCACGCGAGCGACTACGACAACCTCATCTTCGGCGTCCTCACCGGCCAACGCGGCTGGCTCACGCCTGACCTCTGCGTGAATGCGTGGGACCACGACACACTCCACGCTTGGCTCAAATCAAAGCGCTAGACTCCCCCGGCTGCGGTCACGGCCCTGAACATCACAAACCAATCGCGAGCAATCGCGGGAGTTCTGTATGTTCGATCGAGTCTCAGACAGTTTCAACAACGCGTTCCGCAAACTCTCAGGAAACGCTTCCATCTCCGAGTCCAATGTCCGCGAATCCATGGACGAGGTCCGCTCCGCGCTCCTCGAAGCGGATGTCCACTACGAGGTCGCCGACGAGTTCTGCAAGAATGTCCTCACCGACGCGATCGGTCAGCAGGTCACCAAGTCGCTCAAACCAAGCCAAGAAATGATCGGCATCGTCCACAGAAGACTCATCGAGCTCTTCGGAGGCGACCCAAACGCCGAGGAACAACCCGCCCCTCCCGGCATCATGAAACTCTCGCCCGGTCCCACCGTCATCATGATGTGCGGCCTCCAAGGTTCAGGAAAGACCACCACCTGTGGCAAGCTCGCGGGAGTTCTGAAAAAACAAGGACGCTCCGTCATGCTCGCCGCGGCGGACCTCCAGCGTCCCGCCGCGGTCGATCAGCTCGAAACCGTCGCCAACCAAGCCAACACCGAACTCCCTGGCGGTTCCCAGGTCCACTTCTACGGCGAACACGACAAGACCGCTGAATACGGCAAAGCCGTCGGTGTCGCCGTCCAAGTCTGCCAGAACGCACTCAATGAAGCAAAGGCCAAAGGCGTCGATGTCCTGATTCTCGACACCGCGGGCCGGCTCCACGTCAACGACGAACTGATGGGCGAACTCAAGTCCGTCCGCTCGATGCTCAATCCGCATCACATCTTCCTCGTCGTCGATGCGATGACGGGGCAAGACGCCGTGAACTCCGCGAAAGCGTTCCATCAACAGCTCGAAGTCGACGGCGTCATCCTGACCAAGTTCGACTCCGACACGCGAGGCGGCGCGGCGTTGTCTGTGAAACAAGTCACCGGTGCTCCGATCCGTTACATCGGGGTCGGCGAGAAACTCGACGCACTCGAACCCTTCCACCCCCAGCGCATGGCGGGACGAATCCTGGGAATGGGTGATGTCGTCTCGCTCGTCGAAAAAGCTCAAGAACAAGTCTCCGAGGACGAAGCAAAGGCACTGGAAGCGAAGATGGCCAAAGGCCAGCTCGATATGGACGACTTCCTCAAGCAGATGAAGATGATGCGCCGCATGGGATCCATGAAATCACTGATGGGCATGCTCCCAGGCGTGGGATCAATGATGAAGGACATCGACATCGACGAGAAAGAACTCGATCGCACCGAAGCGATGATCCAGTCCATGACCCCCAAGGAACGCAAGAAACCAGACATCGTCAACCACAAACGCAAGCAGCGCATCGCGAAGGGTTCGGGAACCGATCCGAACCAGGTCGGGAAGCTCACCAAGCAGTTCGGGATGCTCTCCAAACTCATGAAGAACATGGGAGGCATGGGCGCTGGAGGCAAAGCCGCGCTCGCCCAATCACTCAGCGGCGGAGGGGGCATGGGACTTGGAGGACTCCCAGGATTCGGGAAAGGCGCGACCAAATCCAAATCCCGCGGCGTCAAAAAGCGCAAACCAAAGAAACGCCGCTAAGCACACGGAGGTCCACCAATGCCGCTCTCAACACTGGGTTTCAACGCCGACCGCATCGCCGAGATCGCTGAAGCACTCTTCGAACTCGAAGACAAGGACATGCGCGTATCCCGCAAAGAGGGAGCGTGGTCGCGCAAACAAGTGCTTGGACACTTGATCGACTCCGCATCCGTCAACCACCAGCGCATCATCGAAGCACAAATCACCGGCTCCCTCGTCTTCTACGGCTACAAACACGAGCAATGGGTCGACCTCCAAGACTACCAGAACGCCGACTGGGAAGAACTCATCACCCTCTGGTGTTCACTGAACATGCACATCTGCGAGATGATCACCAAGATCCCCCTCGACATCCTCGACGCGCTCCATGACACACACTCCTACGACAGAACCGCGTACCGAGAACTCCCGGCCGATAAACCAAGCACGCTGGGATACCTGATCGAGGATTACTTCGCGCATCTGGAGTACCACCTTCATCAGATTCAGGATGTTTGATCAGTTCTCGATCGGGAGCGGATCGTCGGCTCTTCCCTCAGCCCAGTCCTTGAACTTAGGCCAGAAGATTTCTTGGATCAGGATCTTCACGCACGCCGCGATCGGGATCGCGATCAGCAAACCGAACACGCCGAAGAGCGCCCCGCCCGCGAGTGATGCGAACAGAATCGTCGGCGTATCCATCCCGGTGCTCTTGCCTTGTATCAACGGCGTCCAAACATAATCATCGAGCGCCTGCCCGAAGAAGTACAGAATCGTTGGTGCGCCAACGACCCAGTACCATTCGCCGCGCAGTCCAGTGTGCCCCTCAAGCCACAACAGCGAGATCGCAATGGGAACACCAACAAGCGCGAGATACGGCACGATCGAAAGCACCGCGATAACAGGTCCCAAGATAAACGCACCTGGAACTCCGATCGCGAAGAACCCGATCGAGAACACAATCGCTTGGACAAAAGCGATCGTCAAACGACCACGGATGAATCCCGATATCACAGCATCAAACTTGGTCAGCAGATCGATCACGCGATCGCGGTTCTTGTCAGGGAGCAAGCTCGCGCCGAAGCCTTTGACCTTCACCCATTCTGTCGCGATAAAGAAGAAGAAAAATGCAGTGACGAATCCCATGAATCCGAACCCAAAGGCCGCACCGATGAACGAGAAAAACTTGTTCACCATCTCAATGCCCACACTCGCAGCAGTCTCGGCAACCTGGTCTTTATTCACAAGCAGCCAATCGTTGATCGCCGCAAGTGACTTTCCAACCGCACTATCCTCGTCATCGGCGTTGCGGATTGAGTCGTGAATCGTGATCCATGCGCCACCAATGTTCTGGTCGGCGAGCGCTCGATGAGCATTCTCGATGTCTGGGATCTTCTGCGCTTGCTGGACGGCTTCGATGTTGTTGATCATCCCCTGACTGAAGTTGACCATCTGCGCAATCCCGAACGATGCACCAATTGTTGATGGGATGACCACCAGAATGACCACGGCTGTGATGATCCCGATGACGGATGTCCGGCGTTTGATGCCGAACTTTCCCATTGACCACACGATCACCGGTTCAAACAGATACGCAAATAACAACGCGAGCAGCAGCGGCACAGTGACCACCGAAGCCTTCTGTCCGATGAGCACAAGCGCGAAAATACCGAGTCCCAGAAGGACATCTCGGACAGGCTGCATCTGCCAGAGGTGGAGTTTGGACCACGCCGGATTGGGAGTTGATTGAGAACTGTCTTGAGGGTCACTGGTCATACGACCAGTATATCAAGACCCGACGGGTTCAGGAGACACAGGAGCCTTGGGTGAAGCGAACTCTTCATTGAAGTCGTAGACATCCTCGAAGTCCTCGATCGAATCCTCGTCAGTGGTCCGCATCATTCCGGCATCGACAAGTGCGAAGATGATGTTCCCAAAATCCTTGGTCTCGTAGATGCCCCATTTGTTGAGGACGGATTTGGCGAGCAATCCATAGCGATCGATCGCGTGGTCACGCAGTCCGATGCAGAGTTGGGCGCCGTCTACATGCCGGGATTCATCGACAAGTCCGAGGTCGTGGGTGGCTTGATCTTCTGGTTGGCCGTGGACCATCTGTGCTGTGTGTGCGAGACCATCGCGGATGAACGGGAAGCAGGCCGGGGAATATCCACCGGCGGCTTGGAAGATCTGTTGGAGGTCGATGGTGTGCTCGTGCATGAATTCGCTCCGATTGTTCCACATGGAACAATCTAGTACCAGAACAACTGCTGGTTGGGAATTGTATTCCCGTACTTCCCCGATCGGGGGATTGGGGGTTGGTTCTTGACCTTTTCGTAGCGCGGCGAGGGGTGGATTCTTGAAAAACAGCAGATTTGCGCACAAGAGGGGTTCTCTGCGGGAATACACACAGCACTGTGTGTGAGCTGTGAAATTAGGCAAAGTCCTCTATGCTGCGTCTGTACTTCGTGTCTGAGCGAATTCGGAACAAATAGAGGAGGTCTCATGGGTAGTTCATTGATCAAGCGTTTGGGGGTTGCCGTGCCTTTGTTGGTTGGGGGCGTCATGTGTGTGTCGATCGCGTCGTGCCGATACCAAGAGTTGGGAATACGAGAAACTGAGGGCGCGAATGCTGCTCAGGTCACGGCGTACTTCCCACAGATCACCGCGAAGAACCTCAACAACGAGGAAGTCACGCTTCCGGATGATCTCGCTGGGAATCCGGCGTTGGTGTTGGTCGCCTTTAAACAGCGGCAGCAGATCAATGTAAATACTTGGCTCGATCAACTCGAGTAAATTGAGTCGACGATTGAGGGTGTTCGTGTGATCGAGACGCCGACGATTTCTGGGAAGAGATGGGGATGGATGGCGGGGTTCATCGACGGCGGGATGCGATCAGGGATTCCCGATCCAGAAGCACGGGCGCGGACGATCACGCTGTATACCGATGTCGGGACATTCCGACAAGCGTTGGGACTTGAGAGCGAAGATACGATCTACGGCGTGCTGCTCGATGAGCAAGGAGCTGTTGTTGAAATCGTCGAGGGAGACTTTGACGAAAACAAGCTAGCTGACTTTGCAGATTCAATCGAGTGACTTGTCATTTTCGATGGCTTCTTCGTAATACATTGTTGTATTGAGCAAAACCTCGCAATCACAACAACCGCCATGCTGAATAAGCCAATCAACAAGCACTTCTTCATTTAAATTATGCGACTTGGCAAACTCTATTGATATGTTCAATGTGTGATCGCATGATGACGAAATGGTGCCATCAGAAAATCTTAGTAAACCCATCTTATCGATATGGGTGAACAACTGTTCAAGCTGCTCCCTCGTAAGCGGGCAGGGTGACTCGAAGTGTTTATTCTCCCACGACATTCTTAAGCGTATGCATGCAGACCTGGGAGCAGCAGGTTGACTCCGAAGTAGGTCCAGAGCATGACGAAGAAGCCGATGACGGAGAGCCAGGCGGTTGTTAAGCCTCGGTCTTTGAGTTGCATGAAGCGGGCGTGGATGACGATGAGGTAGACGATCCAGGTGACGAGCGCCCAGGTTTCCTTTGGATCGAAGGCCCACCAGCGTCCCCAGGAGTGGTCGGCCCACCAAGCACCCAGAAGCGTGCCGACTCCAAGGGTCCAGAAGGCGAGCTGGAGGATGGTCATCTGCGCGGTGTCGAGGTCTTTGAGCGTGCGCACGACTCCAGCTTTGTTTTCTTCGATCCCCAGTGCGGCGTCGGCGAGGGGTTCGTCGGTCGGCGCTCCTGCGGCGACGGCTGGGGTTGGGGCTTTGAGGTATTTGTTGGCGTAGTGGGTCGCGAGGTAGAATAGGGAGACGATGAATCCGAGGGTGATGAGGCCGTAGGACGTGAGGACGGTGGTGACGTGGTATTTGAGGAGGACGGAGGTGTTGAGGATCGCGGCTTCGCGTCCGATGTCTTCTCCTGGGATTCCGGTTTGGGTGGCGGTGATGAGGACGAGGAATCCTGTTCCCGCGGCGGCGGCACCGAAGAGCCATTGGCGTTTGGCGAGCATGATGACAGATCCGACGATGGCGGCGAAGAGTGAGATGCCGGTCATGGACTCGAACTGGTTCTGGATCGCGAAGCGCTGGGCGATGATGCAGCGGAGGGTGAATCCGAACGCGTGGAACGCGATGGCGATGAAGAGGAGGGTGACGCCGAGCGTGATGAGTGATTTGCGTCCGGTGCCGAATGCGAGGATGAGGGAGACGAGGGAGAGGAGGTAGATCCAGAATCCCCACTCGAAGGCGTTGGCTTTGTTGTAGATGGATTCGACGCTGGCGTTGGCGCTCGCTTGGATTTCGGGGTGGATGGATTTGAGCTGGGTTGCGAGCTGGGATGCGGCGGAGTTGACGGCTTGGGCGTCTCCGGCGCGCCATGCATCGGCGAGTTGTTGTGCTGCGACGCGTGCGGGGTGGGTCGATGGGAGGGCGCCGAGGTGTTTCCATGGATCGTCCGGCGCGTCGGGGGCGACAACGAGCATGTTGGAGACGGAGTTGCGGAAGATGTTGGATGCGCGGTCGAGTTGTCC
>WUAJ01000096.1 GCA_009827215.1 Phycisphaeraceae bacterium | reverse complement strand
CAGCTCGACGGATGGATCGGAGATGTCCAGCACGATCAGGATCAGGTCCGCGTGCATCGCTTCTTCGAGTGTCGCGCGGAACGACGCGACGAGGTGATGGGGGAGATCGCGCACAAACCCGACGGTGTCGGAGAGCATCGCGGTGTGTCCGCCCCCGAGGTCCCACTGGCGTGTGCGTGTCATGAGCGTCGCGAACACGCGGTCATCCGCGTACGCGCCGCCTTCGGTGAGCGTGTTGAACAGCGTGGACTTCCCGGCGTTGGTGTATCCGACCAAGCCAACGGTGTAGAAGTCCACATTGCGCTTTTCGACCGCCCGACGCTTGCGCGCCTGGATGTCTTCGAGTTCGCGCTGGAGGATGGTCTTTCGGCGCTGCACCAATCGACGGTCGATCTCGAGCTGCTGCTCACCCGGACCTCTGGTGCCCACGCCGCCAATACCTCCAGAACCAACGATGCGTTCAAGGTGAGACCACATCGCGCGGAGCCGTGGATAGGTGTACTCAAGTTGAGCGATCTCGACCTGCAGCTTTGCTTCATGGGACACAGCACGAGACGCGAAAATATCAAGGATCAGTTCAGACCGATCCAGTACCTTGCGTTCTGTGATCTTCTCGATGTTCGCGATCTGCTTTGGAGAGAGATCGTGATCGAAAATAATCGTCGACGCATCGAGTTCATCGCACGCGCCCTTGAGTTCTTCGAGCTTCCCGACCCCCATAAAAGTCCCGGCTTCGGGACGATCGCGACGCTGCTCAATCTCACCAACAACGACCGCGCCCGCTTGCTTTGCGAGTTCTCCCAGCTCTCCGAATGGATCGCGCTGGTCGTAGGTGGATTCCGGGAGTCGAACCGCCGCGAGGACGGTGCGTTCCGCTTGGACTTTGATGGATTGGCGTTCGGTCGGTTCAGGCATGGATAGGGATAGTAGCCGTGATCGTTAGTGTTTGAGTGGATGGAGGTTGTGCTTCTCTCGTTGATGGTTCAGATGCACGAATGCTGGAGGATGCGATGCGATGAGTTTGATCAGCTGCGAAGCCGTGCATTCGAGTCGAGTCGCGGCTTGGGATGGATCCAATCCACAGGCATCGAGCACATCGAACGCCTCTGCAATCATCGAGGGGTGGTCATGATGCTTGGATGAGCACGCGATCTTGCCATTCTTGCATCGTGAGCGCCAGAGCTCGGATCGGATGTCACCATCTGGGACTGGTATCCGAATCTCAATCGCGAGTTTATAGCGCAGCCGTTTGAGCGCGACCTTGCGGTTGGTTTCGGGACTCCGTTGTTCCCCAGCTTGGGCGCTGATGTTGGTCGGATTGTGCGTGATCGTGATATGCGTCGAGACTTTGTTTCTGTGCTGACCGCCGGGACCAGAGACGCGACCTTTGGTGATCGTGCAGGATTTGAGCAGCTCGTCTTCTGGAAACGATGCAGGATGCGGCTCGCGCTCGATCGGTTTATCCAGAGACTCAAAGATGTCATCGATGGACTTCATGAATCAGCAAGCCGTGGTTGGGGTCGCGGCAAGTGTGAGATCATCGCAGTGACCAGCCTCGAACATGACCGATCCAAGCGCCCCGATCATCGCGGCGTTGTCCACGCAATATTTCATCTCTGGGATATGCAGCGAGCAGTCGTTGTCCTGTGCGAGCTTCGCAAACTCTGATCGGACACGCGTGTTGGCGCTGACGCCGCCTCCGATGATGATGGAAGTGAGATCCGGATTCGTGTCTAGCGCTCGTTGTGCTTTGATGGTCAGTGCTCGTACTGCGGCTCTCTGGAAACTCGCCGCGAGATCACGAACACGATCCGTCGTCAGCTCCGGAGCGGGCTCCGCGATCCGCTGTGGTTTTCCTGGGAGTTTGGGTGGATTGGGCTTTCCTTTCGCGGCATACAACAGCGCTGTTTTCAATCCCGAGTAGCTGAAATCCAGCGAGTCCTTCCTGAGTCTTGAGATTGGGAAATCGACCAGTCGATCATTCGCATCTGGATCTTGTGCGAGCTTGTCGATATGCGGGCCGCCGGGATATGGCAGATCCAGAATCGACGCCGCTTTGTCGAACGCTTCACCGATCGCGTCATCGATCGTGGCGCCCAAGCGTGTGAGTTTGGTAGGAGAGTCCATGCGATAGAGCGAGGTGTGACCTCCAGAGATCACGAGCCCCAACGCCGGGAAAGTTGGTCCGTCTTGAGCATCAAGGAATGGTGCGTAGAGGTGTGCATGCACATGGTCGACGCCGATCAGCGGTTTGTTGAGTGACCAGCTCAACGCTTTCGCGGCTGACAATCCGACCAACAACGAACCGACCAAACCAGGTCGATGTCCCACTACGATCGCGTCGATGTGTTCGAGCTCAACACCCGCTTCATCGATCGCTTGCTTGAGAACGGGAAGAATGTTGATCTCGTGGAGACGAGAAGCGATCTCTGGGACCACCCCGCCGTATTCAGCATGGGTTTCGGTCTGCGATGCAACGACGGACGAACGCACGATCGTCGAGTCTTCAATCACAGCCGCGGCGGTCTCGTCGCACGAGGATTCGATCCCCAGAACAATCACTGTTCCCCTTCTCCATTGAGACCGCCCTCGATATCATCGTTGTCCAATATCTTGACATCCGCGTCGATGAGCCAGCGTTCAAGGTTTGGTCCAGTGATCTCAAGCGTGGTGACCAGATTCCCATCCGCATCCTTGACGATGAGCTGGCCACCTGCGACCTGACGATCATCGTCCCAAAGATCAAGCGGGTCTTCATCAGAATTCACCACACTCTCGATCGCGGTCACGCGCCGATTGATCCGCTCAAGCTGACGCAGGATGCGTTCCTCTTGCAAACGCAGTGCGACCAGTTCCTCAAACGCAGCATCATCGGGTTGGTTGGATTCAATCCCGACAGGTGCAAACTCTCCAGTAGCAAGACGGTTGTTCAACACATTGACCCCAGCAGTAAGCTGGACATCATCGAGCGCCTCAAGAATCTCATCCCGATTCGTGAGTTCCGGACCTTCCACTTTGTGGAGGATCTCGTTTTCTCTGCGAGCGTTGAGCATGTTGATCCGCTCTTGATCGGTCATCGAGAGGTAATATCCCGGCGTCGGGTCTACGCCCCAGACAGTCGAATCATCTCGACGATGGAGCAAGCGTCCAGATGGGAGGTAGTAGTACTGCTCAGTCATCTTGAGTGTCCCCGCGCCAGATTCAAGCGGGCGCACCGTCTGGACAGATCCTTTCCCAAACGAGCGGGCGCCGATGATGATGGAGCGTCCATGATCCGCGAGCGCTCCGGAGAGAATTTCGGAAGCCGACGCGGAGTTACCGTTGATGAGTGTGATCATCGGGAAGTGCGGGAGTGTGCCATTCTTAGATGCACTCTCAGAGCGATCTTCGTGTGCTCTGCCCTTGGTGGTCACAATCACGCCGTCTTCAAGGAACAGATCCGCAATCTCTACAGCTTCATTCAGCAGTCCGCCTGGGTTGTAACGCAGATCGAGGATCAATCCTTCAAGCTCGCCTCCCGCGTTCGCAGTTGCGGTCTCGATCGCTTCCTTGAGTTCCTGAGCGCATCCAGGGATGAACTGGGTTAGCCGGATGTACGCGATGTTGGTCGAGTCGTCGATGATGTAGCGCCAAGGACCTTCACCACCATCACTGCGCATGAAACCCTTGACGGCTTGGACTTTGATGTGATCGCGTGTGATCGTGATATCTTGCTCAACACCGTTGCGTTCGACAGTGATCGTCACATTAGTGTTCGGTTCGCCGAGGAGTTTGTCGATCGAGTCGTTGATCGTATATCCCCATGTGGATTCGCCGTCGATCTTCACTACCTTGTCGTCGGCCATGACACCCGCTTTCCATGCCGGGGAGTCGTCCATTGGAGACGCGATGGTCAGCCAACCATCACGGAGGATCACCTCGGCGCCGATCCCGACATACTCGCCGCGCATGTCCTTGTCGAAATCACGCTCCAGATCCGCTGGGATAAAGGTGGTGTATGGATCGTTGAGATTCTCGAGCATGCCGTTGATCGCGCCGAGCTGAATCTCATTGTCAGTCGGTTCCTCTACATAGAGGTGTTCGATCATTGTGTGGACATCGACGATGGGGTCATAGAAGCCGTAGTCCGTTGATCGGGTTGCGTTGGTGGTGACCGCGACCGCGGAGCCGAGAACAGCAACCGCGAGGGTCGCAACGAGTGCGTTGGCGCGAAGATTCTGCATGTGCGTATGCCTTTCGTTGATCCACGATATGCGATCCAAGAGCTCCAGTGGTCACTCACAGGAGCCGGATACCTATATCTATACAGTTGTTCGTAGAGATCGGTTCAGCTGATCAGGATTTGGATGTAAGGTCCTGGATGCTTGAAAGGAACTTGGATGCCGAGACATTGCCTGAGAACTGACCCAAGATATTGCCTTCCTGAATGACCAGAGTCGTCGGGTAGGAGCGCACTGGGAGCATGCGGATCGCATCAGGATTCGTACCATCTTCAAGATAGACCGGGATCATGTTGTCCTGGACCCACTGAGCGACCTCCGGATCGATCAGTGCCCCGCGTTTGAGTGCTTGACATGGAGGGCACCAATCCGCTGTGACGAGCACCAGCATCGGCTTTCCGGTCACTGCGGATTGCTCCACCGCTTGATCGAGGGTGAGTCCTGCCGCGAAGATGGTCGGTGTTTCCGCAGGTCCTTTCAACAGGCTGACGATCCTCGGAGTGGCGATGTACGCGACGAGCGCGAGCAGGACGATTGTGATGATGTGATTCTTCATGGATTAGGTCTCCCGCTCAAACAACTACTCGATTGCAGTTTCTATTCCTACCAATCATGGGTGGTCGCGATCAACGGCGATAACAGGTCCTTCCGAGTCAGAATCCCTGCATCCTGACCCGATCGAGTGACGATCGCAAGGTGCGCGTTCGCGGCTCGCATCTCAGTCAGCGCCCTGCGCATCGGGACCTCAGCATTAAGGCGGACAATCGGCTTGGTCAGAAATTCGATCGTAGGTTCGCTGGTTGTGTACAGATCAATCGTCTGGATACATCCGATGATCTTTCCTTGAGAATCATGGACTGGGTATCGACTGTGATTGCTTTTCTTGATTTGTTTGAGAGCCTCAGATGGAGATGCCGAAGAACTCAGCCGGATCACTCGCGCCAATGGGACCGCATTAATGCGGATCGGTGTCTGATTGAGTTGTAGCGCCCGATCGATCATCTCCGTTTGGGACTGTGTGATCTGCTCGTCAGCATGTTTGATCAGATCCGCCATGTGATGTCGCGCCGAGCGGACCGATCCAGTCAAATCGGATCCGATCAGTTTCGATAACGCGTTGGCAATCGATGTGATGATCGGCGTGACCGGGATCAGCGTGAGCGAGAGCTTCATAAACGCGAGCACGCGAGCGAGTCGTTCCATGAGCTGATTGGCGCGGGATCGGAAGAGTTCCTTGGGGATCGATTCCGCGAAGATCAGCAGGATCGGAGTAAGCACGATCGCTTGGATCACGATGATCAGGGTCTCGGAGAGGTTGGTTGTTGAGAGCAGAGCCGTGATCGCGAGCGTCGCGAGGTAATTGAACGCGTTGTTGTACACGAGCAGTGTTGTGAGAAGCGGAGCAGGTTTCTCGAGCTGTTGATGAAGCAGCTGAGCGCGAGGCTGATCAATCGATCGAACACGCACAAACACGCGAGAGACGGCGTACAACCCAACCTCGAGTCCAGAACACAGCGCCGATCCCATCAGTCCAATGCAGGCAATCAAAATCCAAATTACGAGTTCATGGAGGGGCATCAATCCACACCCCCCAGTGAATCCTCGTCATTATCATCCAGCTTCAGCTTGACCTCAACAGTCTCGACGACGAGGTCGTTCATCGAGAGCACCGTCAGCGTTGCAGTTCCGAGATTGATCTGGTCACCCACCTTCGGGACGCGTGCAAGCGCGTGCATGATCAATCCAGCGAGGGTTTTCGCAGTCGTGCGTGTCGTGGATTGGGTGAGGGTTTCTGTAGTACCCAAACCGCTGAACAGCGTTGACCATTCATGAACAGCCAGTCGACCCGGCACGGACCAAGTCCCCGGACCGATCATCTGGATCTCTTGCGCTTCAGTAGTTGGTGCGTCGGCGATTCCTGAGAGCAGTTGACCCGCGATGTCCGCGAGCGCGACGAGTCCGACCACCGTGCCGTGCTCATCGACAGCGAGAGCGATGGTCTGCGCGTTGTCACGCAGCTGGGTCAGCAGCGTATCAAGCGTTGCTTGCTCTGGAATAAACAGCAAAGGCGACAGCGTGTCACGAATGTCAGCACCCGCAAGCACACGCTTCGCATCCGTCATGCCGATCGGGGTACCGTCGAGACCGCCTTCGAAGACAGGAAATCGGGTAGCGCTTGATTGTGAGCACGCCTCGATGACCTCATCACGCGATGCGTCCGCATCGATCCAAGTGAACTCCACTCGTGGACGCATGATCTCTTCGACTCGGCGCTGGGAGAGCATGATGATCGCGGAGAGCAAATCCTGCTCAGACTGATCAATCACCCCTTCATTGGTCCCCATCTCGAGGAGTGCCGACATTTCTTGAGCCGTGATACCTGGAGGTGGCGGAGGTCCAGGGACAAGCAATCGCGTCCCTGGCAGGATGAAGTACCGCTCAAGAATCGTAATCAAAGGACGCAGCGGCTGTTTCAGGATCAGATGCAATGGCGCCACGATCCGCAGGCACAGTGTTGGGGATGCAACCGCAAAGAGCTTCGCGAAGACCTCACCAACAAGAATGATCGCAAACAGCGAAGCGACGGAAATGATAATCCGAGTGCTCGTGGACTCAGCGTTGAGCGTGACGATCGAAGTGGTGATGAAATATCCAACATTGATCACCATGTTGAGGAGCAATACTTGGAGCAGCAGTTGTCTGGGGTTGAGCAGGAGTCGATCAACCATCAGCCCCAATCCAGAGTGCTCAGCACGAAGCACAGCACGCTTTGAGCGTGAAAGACCAAGCAGAGCTGTTTCCGAAGCGGACGCGATCGCCGAACCAATAAGCAGTGCTCCCATTACTATGAGCAATGGCGCTTGGGTCACGATGGAAGTGGTTTGTGCGAGCAGCATGGTGCGTAGTCAGTGTCCTGTCAGATCTTTGATCTGATATGGTATGTGTTCGGACAACGATTCGGTGGAACGGAGCGTCTGGAATGACCGAATGGAGAGGTATGCACAAAATCGTACTTATCGCGATGCTCTTCACTTTCACGCTGGGGACCTCACAATCAGCAGGTTGGGCACCTGATCCCAAAGCAAGCACTGAGTCAGCGTCCCAGATCGAATCCCGAGGCATCGAAGCGATGCACGCCAAACAGTGGGAGAAGGCCGCTGAGATTTGGCAGCTACTCATCGATCAGCGTCCAAAGAGCTTTGTAGGTCACTACAACCTCGCCGCTGCACTAAGCAGATTGGGTGAGCTCACAGGAGCGGAGCAATCACTCAAACGAGCGGTGGCATTGGGATTCTCTGATCGCAGACAACTCCTGCGAGATCCGGACCTCGAGCGTCTGAGAGATACAGACTATTTTACCAAGCTCATGGCCCAATGGGACGCGACGATTCAGACGCGTCGAAATATTGACTTGGCGCGGATGAACGAGCTGGTGAAGTACAAAAGGATGGAGCGCCGCACGCTTGATGAATTCCGACTAGAGATTGTGAGTGCTCATGATCCAGTCTCGACCGATCAAGCGGTCGAGGAACTCCAGCTCATCACGGATTGGGTCCTCCGCGAGGTCATGATCGGCCTTGAAGCAACGGACGGCGCGGGAGGGAGCGAAGATTCCGCGTGGGTCATGGTGGGTCTCCCTGAACGCAGAGGGTTCGCGAAATGGGCACTGGAAACATTTGGTCCCGGTGTACGTGGCAGCATCTCGAGTGTTGGCGGTGCCTACGAGCATCAACAGCGACGATTGGTCGCTCAGGATTTAGGTGCGACACTCCGTCATGAGTATGTCCATGTGCTGCATTGGCGAGACATGTCGCGGATGGGACAAGAGCACGCACCATGGATCCAAGAAGGGCTCGCTTCAGTTGTTGAGGACTTCGATGTGGTAGGGGGGCGGCTCGTTCCGGTCCCATCCTGGCGGACCAATATGGTCAAGCGATTGCAAAGGGTCCGCAAACTCCCGGCGATCGAGACGATCGCTCAGATGGATCTCCCAACCTTCACCAATCGCAGGCCGCTCGCTCGATACGCTCAATCTCGCACAATCCTGATGTGGCTGCTTGAACAGGGCAAGCTCGCTGATTTCTATCAAGAATACTGCAAGTCTTACACGAAGGATCCCACCGGACTCCTCGCGCTTGAAAAGACAATGCGGCTCGAAATGGATCAGATTAACGAACGCTACAGATCTT
>WUAJ01000095.1 GCA_009827215.1 Phycisphaeraceae bacterium | reverse complement strand
CGAGGACGATGGCGAACTTGGATATTTCGGTGTGCTCGAGCGCGGAGAGTTGTGGGAGGTTGGCCATGACTGCAACGGTCACGATCGCGAGGACGAGTCCTACGAGACCACCCACAATACAGAGCACGACGGCTTCGACGAGGAACTGACAGAGCACGATTGGGGGTTTGGCGCCCATCGCTTTTCGGAGACCGATCTCTCGTGTGCGTTCGGAGACGGAGACGAGCATGATGTTCATGATCCCGATGCCTCCGACGACGAGGGAGATCCCGACGACGGATCCGGCGATGATGCCGATTACTCCGGCGACGGCGTTGAACTGCTGGATTTCGTCTTGGAGCACGAACATGCCGAAGGTGTCTTCGTCCTCTGGTTGCAGGTCGCGGTGGTTTCGGAGGATGAATCGGATCTCGGCTTGCGCATCTTCGGATGCGTCGGGGGAGACCATCTGGACCATGAAGTTGGTCCAGGTGTAGGGGTTCATCATTTTGTGTGTTGCAAATGGGATGAAGAGCTCGGTTCGGGCTTGTCCGCCTCCGAATCCTCCGGCGTCTTTGGTTTCGACGACTCCGATGATAAGGAAGCGTCGTCCTGAGATGAGGATGTAATTACCTGTTGGATCGGTGTCGAGTCCGAGTTCTTCGATGCCTTGGTCGTTGATGAGGCAGACTTGTCGGCGCTCGGAATCATCGATGCGCGAGAATGGACGTCCGAAGAGGACTTGTCGGTCTTCGATGCCGTGCCATTCTGGCCAGATCCCGGTGACTCGGACTGAGGGGAGTCGTTTTTGTTCTGCGGTGACGGGCCAGGAGTTGTTGCAGATCGGGGTAAGTTCTTCGATGGATGGTGCTTTGTCGAGGAGGAGGTTGGCTTCGTACACCGAGAGCTTGACATCGGTCCACGACATGACGGCTCGCTTGTTGTCTGGGACTTCTCCCCAGACCCACATTTTGCGGGCGCCGAATTTTTCGAACTCAGCGAGGACGAACCCACGCATGCCGTTGAGTCCGGACATGACGGAGATGACGGCCCAGACGCCGATGATGATGCCGAGTGCGGTGAGCATGGAGCGGGTTTTGTTTGCCCAGACCTGCGCGAGCGCGAGGAAGACGGTTTGCCAGAGGAAGCGGACGATGAGGGCGATGGGCGAGAGGATGATGGTCATGACTTGGCCTCGCTTTCGATCTCACTTGGGCTTTCGATCTCACTGGATTTGTTCGATTTGAACAGGCGCTTGCGGGGTTTGGATTTCGCTTCCTCGATGAGTGCTTGTTCGCGTTTTTGGTCAGCGATGTGGTTGAGTTCGCGTTCGGCTTGCGTGACCTCGGCGAGAGAACCACGGCCGGATGCCATGCGGTCGACCCAGTCTTGGTGGATCGGATCGGACTCGGTTGGGTGATCGGAGATGATGCGTCCATCGCGCAGACGCACGATGCGATCGGCGTGTCCGGCGACATCTTCTTCGTGGGTCACGACGATGATGGTTTGTCCGGCGTTGTGGAGTTCTTTGAACAGCTCGATGATCTCGACTGTTGTTTTAGAATCGAGGTTTCCGGTAGGTTCGTCGGCAAGGAGGATCGATGGATCATTGACGAGGGCGCGAGCGATCGCGACGCGCTGGCGCTGACCGCCTGAGAGTTGGTTGGGTCGGTGGGTCATGCGGTCGTCTAGGGAAACGCGTTTGAGTGCGTTTTTGGCGCGCTTCCTGGCGCTGAAGATGTGGCGCGAGGAGTAGAGCATCGGGAGCATCACATTACGGAGAGCGGATGCTCTGGAGAGGAGTTCGAAGGTCTGGAAAATGAAACCGATCTCTTCGTTGCGAACGCGGGCGAGCGCGGACATGCCGAGCTTGTGGGTGGGTTTGTTGTTAAGGACATACGCGCCGTTGGTTGGTTTGTCGAGGCATCCGAGGATGTTCATGAGCGTGGACTTTCCGGATCCGGAGGCGCCCATGATTGCGACGAACTCGTTGTTATGGATGTCGAGGTCTACGCCGTCGAGTGCGCGGACGACTTCTTCACCAACTTTGTAGTATTTTTTGAGCCGACGGATCTGGATGACCGGGCGGTTTGGGTTTGTGTCCTTGGGCTTTCTCACGAATCATCCCCATCCTCGGCAACCTCTTGGTGTTCTGAATCCGTTGTATCTTCGGATTGGTCGTCATCAGATTCGGTATCTTCGCTGTTGTTGTCTGAGTCTGTGTCTGAGTCTGGGCTGTCCGCGTCAACTTCTTCGGTCTCGGCGTTCATGTCGCGGACATTCATGTCGTGGCGGAGTGTGACGAGGACGCGGTAAGGACCGACGATGATCTGGTCGCCTTCTTCAAGTCCTTCGGTCACGACGGAGCTGGTCAGGTCCGAGGCGCCAACGATGACTGGGGTCGCGATTGCTTTGCCGTCCACGACTTTGTAGACGACGCGGGCGAAGGTCTTGTTGGGGTCGATTTGCTCGTTGCCTTCGACGACATCTTGCGGGAGATCTTCGATGCGTCGATCGAGCACGGCTTGGGATGGGACGAGGATCGCGTCGTAGAAGTGTTCGACGGCGATGTCGGTGGATGCGGTGAGTCCGGTGTAGAGGGTTTCGCCTTCTTCGAGATCGATGGGGATCTCGACCTCGAAGGTTCCGGTGCCGTCGGAAGCGACTTGACGCTTGCGTGCGATGTTAGAGACGGTTCCGGTGTAGGTGCGATCGGTGTACGCGTTGATGTAGATCGTGGTGTCTTGTCCGACTTCGACTGGCGCGATGTTCGCTTCGTCCACGGCGGCTTTGAGGAGCATCTCGGAGAGGTCGGCGATCTCCATGATGACGGAACCTGGGTTGTTGGTGGTTCCGACGATGACGGTTTCTCCGACTTCAGTTGAGAGGGAGATGACGAGGCCGGTGATCGACGAGGTGATGTTGGTGTTTTCGAGGTCTTTCTCGGCTTGTTCGATTCGTGCCTTGGCTTGATCGATGGATGCTTCGATCACAGCTTTGTTGGACTGCGCGTTGAGGAACTGTGCTTCGGCGCCGTCGAGTTCGGCTTTGGTCGCATCTCCGGTCTCGTGGAGCGATTGCAGTCGCTCGAACTGGAGGCGTGCGTTGATAAGTGATGCTTCGGCGCCGAGGAGCGAGGCTTCTTGTTGTTTGAGTCCCGCTTTGGCGCTGTCGAGCGCGGCGACGAGGTTCTGAGGATCGAGTCGGACGACGACATCGCCTTCCTGAACAAGGTCTCCTTCACGGAACGGGAGCGCGAGGACCTTCGCGGAGACTTGCGAGGAGATTTTAACGAGGGTGCGTGGTTCGATCGAGCCGGGCGCGGAGACGGTTCGTTGAAGATCTCCGAGCGATGCGGCTTCGATGCGGACTGGGGTTCCGATCGGCTCCATGCTGTTGGATTGTCCGGTGAACTGCTGTCCGATTGGTGATTTGAGGACCATGAAGCCGACGGCTCCGATGATGCCAACGCCGACGACTGTGATACCGATGATCTTTCCGAAACCCATGAAACGACCCCTGCGAGTTGATTGGGAGGTGAACTGTGCGGCTTGTTTTATGGGGAATGGGGCAGGGAAGTTTCGGATCAATCCGTGAATTTGGTCAAGAAATGGCAATTCTATTAAGACGCTCGCCGCGATTGCGCGGCGAGCGGAACGAGTGGTTTGATTGAAAGATCCGATCAGAGCCCGAGTTTCTCGGCGAGGTAGTCAGGGACCTTGTCAATCGCGATGCGTTCTTGATCGAGCGTGTCGCGGTGGCGGACGGTGACGGTGTTGTCCTCGAGTGTGTCGCTGTCGATGGTGAAGCAGAATGGGCATCCGGCTTCGTCCATGCGTGCGTAGCGCTTTCCGATGGATTGCTTTTCGTCGTACTCGATGGTGCCGAGGTGTCCGAAGCGTTTGCGGAGTTCTTTGTAGAGCGGCTGGGCGATTTCGGGCATGCCGTCTTTTTTGACGAGCGGGAAGACGGCGGCTTTGATCGGCGCGAGTCTTGGGTGGAACTTCATGTAGACACCTGACGCGCGGTCGGGGTCCGGCGTGTAGGCTTCGCAGAGGATCGCGAGGACACCACGATCGAGACCTGCGGAGGGTTCGATGACATGGGGGAGGTAGCGTTCTCCCTTGGGTTGACCGTTCTTTGCGAGCTCGCCTCGGGTGTTGTCGAAGTATTCGAGTTTGGTTTTGGAGTGCTGTGCGTGCTGGGCGAGGTCGAAGTTGGTTCGGTCGGCGATGCCTTCGAGTTCTCCGAATCCTGGCGCGGTGAAGGGGAAGCGGTACTCGATGTCGGAGGTTCCCGCGCCTTCTTTGGCGTAGTGGGCGAGTTCGTCTTGGTCGTGCTCGCGGAGGATGAGGTTGTCGCCTTCGAGTCCGAGGTCTTGCCACCACTGCATGCGCCAGTCGCGCCAGAAGGTGTACCACGCTTTGCTGTCGTCTGGATGGCAGAAGAACTCGATCTCCATCTGCTCGAACTCGCGTGATCGGAAGGTGAAGTTTCTTGGGGTGACCTCGTTGCGGAACGCTTTGCCTGTTTGCGCGATCCCGAATGGGAGCGCGACGCGGGTGGTGTCGACGACGTTTTTGAAGTTGACGAAGATGCCTTGCGCGGTTTCGGGGCGGAGATAGGCGGCGTTGTCTTCCATGTTCCCAGTCGCGCCGAGGACGGTTTTGAACATGAGGTTGAAGGCGCGGGGTTCGGTGAGGGTGCCGACTTCTTTGGCGTCTGGTCCGACGGTGATCGCGATTTCATCGGCGCTCAGGTCGGTGAAGGGGCAGAGATCGATGTTGTCTTTCGCGATGTCCTTCTTCTTGTACTTGCTGAGTTTTTTGAGCGCGGATTCGAAGGACTTGTCGTCGTTTTCGATGAACGCGTAGATCTGTCCGGACGAGTCGCCCTTTTCTCCCATGCACATGATGTGGTCGGCGCGGTAGCGGGATTTGGTTTCGCGGCAGTCGACCATGGGGTCGTTGAATCCGCCGACATGTCCGGATGCTTCCCAGACCTTTGGGTTCTGGATGATGGAGCTATCTAAGGGGACAATCTCGACGGGGTTGCCGTCGGGTCCGCTTTGTCCGTTGCATCCGAGCATGACGACATCGGTCCACCACGCGTCGCGGAGGTTTTTCTTGAGCTGGGCGCCGAGGGGGCCGTAGTCCCAGAAGCCGTTGACTCCGCCGTAGATTTCGGAGGCTTGGTAGATGAACCCTCGGCGTTTGCAGAGGGCCATGATGTCGTCCATGGACTTGACGGAAGATTCGGTTTGCTCGGCGTTTGCGGTCATTTCCTGTTCCCTTTGGGTTGAGCGGAAGTGTAGGGGAGGTATTGGGATTGGGGTCGGGGTTGCGGATCATTGTCAGATCGGGGACACTGGCTGAATGTCACAAGAATCTGTATCGAATCCGTCTGATCCACAGTCATCCGGCACCACGAAGGTGGGCATCCTCGGCAAGGCGCTCAACGGCGTTGAGTGGCTCGGGAACAAGCTCCCCGATCCCGCTTTCCTGTTCTTGATTGGGTTGGTGTTTGTGCTGCTGGCGAGTCATCTCGCGGCCCCGTCGCTTCCGGACGGATTCGAGGTCCGCTGGCATGTTGATGTGGCCAACGGCGGGGTGGATGAACGCGTGGGGGTGATCGGACGCGTGAGCGAGGGTGAGGACGGCGAGGTCTTTGAAGCGGCGAGTATCGTCGTGGACAACGACGATCCGGCGAACCTGAGCGCTCGGCTGGTGATCGATGCGACGGGGGAGACGGTGCTGGGGGATGATGGGTCTCCGATGAATGTCGCGGAGCACGGGTGGGCGGGGTTTGAGAAGGTGCCTGTCGATACGGATGATGATCCGGAGACTCCACCTGAGCTGGTATCCAATGGGCGCGTGATGTTCGCGCGGTCGCTGCTCACAAGCGAGGGTATTTATTGGTTGCTCGCGAGCATGGAAGCGAACTTCCTTGGGTTTGCGCCGCTGGGGGTGGTGCTGCTTGGGATGCTGGGGATTGGTCCGATGGAGCGGGTTGGGTTGATCTCGGCGCTCTTGCGTGCGGCATTGTCGCGTGTTCCTGGGATGTTGTTGACGCCTGCGATGATTTTCTTGGGGATCATGAGTTCGCTGGGTTCGGACGCGGGGTATGTGGTGCTTCCGCCGCTGGCGGCGCTGGCGTATTTGGCCGTGGGGCGCTCGCCCCTCGCTGGGATAGCGGCGGTGTTTGCGGGGGTCGCGGCGGGGTTTAATGCGAATCTGTTGATTACGAGTCTTGAGCCTTTGATGAGCAACCTGTCGCAGGGGGCGGCGCAGACGATTGACGCGGATCGCGCGGTCGCGGCGACGGCGGCGTGGTATTTCATGGCGGCTTCGACGATCGTGCTGACCTTTGTGGGCTGGGCGACGACGGCGGTGTTCGTTGAGAAGCGACTAGCCGCGAAGTCTCCTGAGGATGGTGGTCCTGATCCTGAGCACGCATCAACGCTTGGCGGGCATGGGAAACTCAAACCAGACGAGTTCAAGGGACTGATCAGGGCGGGATTGACCTTCGCGATGGGGCTTGCGTTCACAGCGCTGCTGGTGTTCTGGAAGGGGTCGCCGTTGTATGGGACTGATGGTCCTTTCCCGCGTTGGGTTGCGGTGATTGTGCCTTTGATGTTTGTGCTGACGATCTTGCCGGCGTGTGTGTACGGCGCGGTTGTGGGGAATATCAAATCGACCAAGGACGCGGCGAAGACGATGGTCGAGTCGATGGCGGGGATGGCGCCGATCATTGTGCTCGCGTTCTTTGCGGGTCAGTTTGTCGCGGCGTTCGATGAGTCTGGTCTGGGACGCATGCTCGCGTTCTCTGGTGGTGAGTGGTTGTTCAACCAGCAGTTCGGCGCGGGGGCGCTGCTCATCGCGTTCATTCTTGTGACGATGGTGTTTAATCTGTTTGTTGGATCGATGAGCGCGAAGTACGCGTTGTTTGCGCCGATCTTTGTTCCGATGTTTATGCTGATCGGGATCCGTCCCGAGATGACGCAGACGGCGTATCGGATCGGGGATTCGACGACGAACATCATCACGCCGTTGAATCCGTACTTGGTGATTGTGTTGATGTATGTGCAGAAGTACGCGCCCAAGGCGGGGATCGGTACGCTGATCGCGATGATGCTGCCGTATACGATTGCATTTACACTGGTGTGGATGGCGATGATCGTGATCTGGAATGCGACGGGTATTCCGCTTGGTGTCGGTGATCCGGTTGATGTCTTCAGCGAGGGTTACGGCGTTGTGGTGCCCTGATCTGAGTTTGCGATGAGGAAGTGAATGACATGGGTGATCAGAACGAGCATGCGGTCCGGGTGGAATCGTTGATTGGACAGTTGCTTGCGACTGTTCGAGAGCCTTGGGAGTCGTTGCGGCAGGCGCTTGATAAGCACGCGTGGATGGAGATGGGGGACATTGATGAGGAGGGGAGCGGCGCGTGGCACCTGATGCACATCGCGGAGGTGTTCCGGATCCACGCCAAAGCGGCGATGGGGGAGTGGGGGAAGGAAGTGGACGATTGGCCGAGCATTGAGCGGAGTGTCGCGGGAGCGGGACGGATGATCCGCGAGGATGTCGAGCGGTTCAGCGCGTGGTGCATCGAGCATCCGGAGCGCTGCGGGCGCGTGACGCACGGCGAGGAGATGTTCTTTGATGAGATGATCGGGGTGATGCTGCGCCACATTGTGTGGCACGCGGCGGCGGTGCACTATTGGTGTATCTGGAAGAAGTAGATTATTCAGTCAGTGAAGACTGAAGCGAACACATCGCGCCAGGTGACTTGGTCGATCCGCTCGTTGACCTCGGATTGGATCTCTTCGTAGGTCTGGACGGTTGGGGGTGGGGAGAGATTGATAATCTGGTCATCGGGGACTTTGGTCAGCGCCAGCGCGCCGTCTCCCGCGGCGTTGACGATCCAGCGTCCCTCGTCGAGTTGTCTATATACGGCTTGTCCGACGAGCGCGCCCTCAGAATCCCAATCGACATTGGCGAGCTTGGGATTGATGACGGTTGCTTGTGATGGCGGTGTGTCGGCGTCGAAGACGCGGCGGATCCAGAGGCGTCCCGCGATGAGCGCGAAGTCGACGTAGATCTCTTTGTCCGCGTTGCAGGGGGTTTGGATGGTTTCTTGCTCGCCTTCGATGGTGCGGATTTGGACTGTGATCTTGCGGTCTTTGACGACGAGTTCGGTGATCGCGGTCTGGCGCACGGCGGTGTTGTAGTGGGTGCGGAGGGTTTCGTACTCGCTCGAGAGATCGACGAGGCGGTCCTTGTAGACTGCGGTCCTCGCTTCGGCTTTGGCGACCTTCATCCCGACGAATCCGACAACGCCGACGGCGGCGAGGATCGCGAGGGAGGTGATGGTGGTCTGGATGGCGCCGACTTTAGACATACACCATTGCTATCGGCGCGGAAGGGGGGTCGGCTGGAATTGTCGGTCATCCGGTGTATTTGGTGAGGCAGACGCAGTCGTTCTGGCCTCCGAATCCGAATGAGTTGGAGAGCGTGGTGTGGACACCACCTGCGGGGTTGCAGTCGCGTGCTTCACCTGGGATGTGGTC
>WUAJ01000094.1 GCA_009827215.1 Phycisphaeraceae bacterium | reverse complement strand
GGCGTTTCATTCTTTTTAGACCTGATCAATCTATCGGATCGCGTCCTCGTACACACCCTCAAGCGCCTCGATCATCGCATCAGTGCTGAACATCTGCTCGCACATCACACGCCCGTGGTGTCCAACCAGCCGTCGCTGCTCAGGATGAGTGTGCATCCATCGGATTGCTTCGCGGATCCCATCCGAGTCTCCCACGCGCACCAACAGTCCTGTGCCGTGCTCAGGATTGGCGCGTGCATCGAGACACACCTCCGGGGTTCCATCCGTATCGCTCGCGACCACAGGGACTCCGCACAGCAGCGCCTGCGGCACTGTCCTGGGAAGTCCCTCGCGATAACTCGGATGCAGCAGCACATCCATCGCGCGCATCATCGCCGCGACGCGAGGTTGTGCGACGAGTCCCGTATGCACGACCTGATCTTGCAATCCCATCTCACGCACGCGATCCATGAGCCGATCCGTCCACCAGCCGTTCCCGACCCAGAGCAGTTTCCAACTGGGATTGGCGCGGAGGTCATCACCCAGTCCATCGAGGATGTCGTCGTGACCTTTGTGCTGCGCGAGCCGGGCGACTGTCCCGATCACGAAGTCGTCTTCACTGAATTCCAGCTCGTGGCGCATCGAGTCGCGATCCTCGTTGGGGAGTGGGTTGGTGTATTGCTGCGTGTCCATCCCGGAGCGCACCGTGATGTACTGGTTCTTCTTCCCGATCCTGCGATCGAGGAACTGCTCTGTCATCGCATCTGCGACGGATGCGATGATCTGACAGCGCTTCGCAGCGAATCGTTCCGCGAGCGTGTAGATCCAGTTCTTGAATCCGATCTTGAGTTTGTTGATCACCGACCCCTCGATCGGCATGAACGGCGGACCATGAATCGTGTGCACCACCGCGACAGGCTTGCCCGCGTTCTTCATATACTTCCACGCCGCCCATCGTCCCAGGATCCCCGCTTTGGACGAGTGCGTATGCACGACATCGGGACGAACCGATTTCATCAAGTTCTTGAGATCATCATGGAAACAGAAGTGGTCCTTGATCGGATGGATCTCGCGCACCATATTGGGGAGTTCGTGCATCACCACCTCGCTCGCAAGATCAGCTTCTTCTCCAGAGCGCACGCGCTCATTAAATCGCTCGATCGTCTCGCGATGCGATCCCTCTGGACCAAAGATCGGTCCGAACGCGAGATGCACCTCGTGACCCAATCGGGACTGCCCCATGCAAGAGAGGACCGTGTTCTCTTGGGATCCGCCGAGAATCAATCGCGTCGAGATGTGGAGGATGACCTTGTTCATCGGGTTACCTTGTAGATCATCGTATCCCAGGTGCGCCGTCTTTCGTCATCCGATGGACGATCGTCCGCACGCCGTAGTACAGATCGGACTCGCCGACCTCGTGAAATCCAGCCTTATGGAGCACACGCCTTGATGGCAGATTCTCTTCGTAGCACACGGCGACAAGCTCATCGACTCCGAGTGTATCGAAGCCATATGCCGCTGATGCACGCGCAATCTCTGTCGCGTACCCCTTTCCCCAGTGTTCTTTGCCGAGCCGATACCCAAGCTCGATCTCAGGACCATCGAACTCGATCGGAACCAGTCCCCCTTGTCCGACGATCGATCCCGAGGCTCTTTCGATGATCGTCCAGAAGGTCATGCCGTGCTCTTGCTGTGTTCGCATCGCGCGCTGCAGGCGCTCCTCGATCTGTGCGCGTGTCCAGACACCTCCCGCGCCGATGTACTTCATCGTTTCGGGATCGCTCCACAGTTCATGCAGAGCGCCGCAATCATCCATGCTTGGAACTAAAAGCAGTAGCCGATCGGTCTGGATCACGATGTCGCGTGTACTCATGTTGATCTTCTCCACTCAGAAAAGGTGCTGATTTACCAGACGGCTAGAAGTCCTATAAGTCAGTGATTGGGGTACGAAATCTTCAATTCGACCACCAGTATAAAAACCAACATTGAACCGAGCACGAAGGAGGGGTACTTTACCACCTGTTCGCCGGAGATCGTGTGATTCCGGACATCCCCAGTGAGATCGGGGATGCATTCCGAACGACTAGAGAGAAAACGAAAGAGAGAGATCATCATGAAACCAATCGTCCTCGCGCTCGCCGCGGCGTCTATCGCTTCGGTCGCGACCGCTGACACGCTGGACTTCTCCGACCTGTCCCACGGCGAGGTGCTCGCTGAGCAGTACGCCGGTCTGGGTGTCCACATTTCCGCAATCAATCCAAACCGTGCCCACGACATCGCGATGGTGTTTGACACCAATCTCAGCAACACCGCTGATCCCGATCTGGAAAACCCATTCGATTCAGGAAACACAGACCTGAACACCAATCTCGGGAACATCATGATCCTGCAAGAGAACGACTTCGGCGTCCCAGACGACGAGGGCAACCGTCCTGCAGGTCAGCTCATCATCGACTTCGATATGAGCGTCGCTTCATTTGGTTTCCATGTCGTTGACCTGGAGAGCGAAGTTGCAGAGAACAGCAGTCTTGAGTTCTACATGGACAACGCGCTGGTCGAAACAGTCGATTTCGCTGAGTTCCTCGCAGGCGGAACCCACGACAATGGCGTTGTCTACGGCAACAACTCCATCAACCTCATCGAAGAGTTCACCGTCGCAGGCGGCTACGACCGCGTGGTCATCAACCTCGGTGGATCGATGGGCTTTGACAACATCAACTACACCGTCCCAGCTCCAGGTGCTCTCGCACTCTTCGGAATGGGCGCGGCAATGGGTGTGCGTCGTCGCCGCTGATACTGATTCAGCAGCATCCAAAAACAACAAATCCCGCATCGATCACTCGGTGCGGGATTTTTCAATGTTCATTCTAAATCACTTTACGAGCTGGTCTCGCCGATGATCATCGCGGCGCCGACCGTGTTGTTGGTCTGCTCGTCCACGATAATGAAGCTCCCCGTCGCTCGGCACTGACGATACGGATCAAAGAACAATGGCTTCGTCATCCGAAACGACACGCGTCCAATCTCGTTGAGCTTCAGATCCGTCGCGTCCTCGATGCGATGCAGCGTCTCGATATCCATGCGATAGCGTAGATCCTTGACAACACAGCGTGCTTCGTTGCTCGTATGACGGATCGTGTATTTCTTCCCCACCACCATCGGCTGATCCGCCATCCACACGACCATCGCGTCGATATTCTGACCGCTATTCGGTTGGTTGTTGGGTCGACAGATCATGTCGCCGCGCGAGATGTCAATATCGTCCTCGAGCTGGATCGAAACACTCTGAGGCGGACTCGCAAAACCGATCTCGCTCCCACCTATATCGATCGACTTGATCTTGGAGGTCATCCCGCTCGGGAGTGCGACAATCTCATCGCCCTTCTGGAAGACTCCAGAAGCGACCTGTCCGCCGTATCCGCGATAGTCGTGATGCTCGTCGCTCTGCGGACGGATCACCCACTGCACAGGGAATCGCGGATCGATCATGTCGCGATCACCCGCGATGTGCACATTCTCCAGATGATGCAGCAGCGACGGACCTTGGTACCAATCCATCTTGTCGGAGCGGTTCACAACATTGTCACCAGTGAGCGCGCTCATCGGGATGAAGGTGATGTCGTTGATCTCAAATCGAGCCGCGAACTCTTCGAAGTCCGTGCGGATCTTCTCGTATGTTTCTTGTGACCAGTCCACGAGGTCCATCTTGTTGACGCACACCACCAGGTGCGGGATGCGCAGCAAGCTGGTGATGAAAGAGTGGCGACGCGACTGCTCGATCACGCCGTGGCGCGCGTCGATCAAGATCAGCGCGAGGTTCGCCGTCGAAGCGCCCGTCACCATGTTGCGTGTGTACTGCACATGTCCAGGACAATCCGCGATGATGAACTTCCGCTTGGGAGTCGCGAAGTATCGGTACGCGACGTCGATCGTGATCCCCTGCTCGCGCTCGGCGCGCAGTCCATCAGTCAGCAGCGCGAGATTCATCCGCTCATCACCACGCGAGAGTGACGCAGATTCCGCGGCTTCGAGCTGATCTTCAAAGATCGATTTGGAGTCGTACAACAATCGACCGATCAGCGTCGACTTGCCGTCATCAACACTCCCGCATGTCAGGAAGCGGAGCAGGTCCATATCTAGGTACGCATCGGTCGAGAACTCCATGCCTTGATTCGCATTGGTGCTCGTGGACAGATCGGATTGGGTTGTTTCCGCACTCATGCTTTAGAAGTACCCTTCCTTCTTGCGATCTTCCATCGCGGCTTCGTTCGTCTTGTCATCCATCCGCGCCCCGCGTTCACTCGCACGCGCCGCCGCGACTTCCGCGACGATGTCCTCGAGTGTTGCCGCGGGAGAGTCCGTCGCTGCCGTGCAGCTCATGTCCCCCACTGTGCGGAAGCGGACCGTGCGTCGGACAGGTTCTTCCCCCTCGCGAGCACCAAACGGCGCGTCTCCGACAGGGACAAGCTGCCCCATCCGCGTCACGACATCGCGCTCGTGCGAGAAGTACAACGCCGGGATCTCGATGTTCTCGAGCATGATGTACTGCCAGACGTCCATCTCTGTCCAGTTGGAGATCGGGAACACGCGGATGTTCTCGCCCATCTGGTGCCGTCCGTTGTACAGGTTCCAGAGTTCGGGACGCTGGTTCTTGGGGTCCCACTGTCCGAAGTCATCGCGGAACGAGAAGATGCGCTCTTTCGCGCGTGCCTTCTCTTCGTCGCGCCGAGCGCCGCCGAACAGCGCATCGAATCGGTAGGTCTCGATCGCATCGAGCAGCGTCGGGATCTGAGCTCTGTTCCTTGACGGATACGGCCCCGGATCCTCGCTCGCGATCCCCTTATCAATCAAATCCTGCACCTTGTGGACGATCAGTCGTTCGCCGAGATCCGAGACAAGTTTATCACGGAAATCGAGTGCTTCAGGGAAGTTATGTCCCGTATCGATGTGCAGGAGCGGGAATGGGAACTTCGCGGGACGGAACGCTTTCTTTGCGAGATGCACCATGACGATGGAGTCTTTGCCTCCAGAGAACATGAGTGCAGGTTTTTCAAACTGAGCCGCGACTTCGCGCATGATGTGGATCGCCTCGGCTTCCAGCGCCTTGAGGTGGGTCAGCTTGTAGTGTGCGTTGGATTCCGCCGTCTGGGTCATACCCAAGTCTCCGCCCGCTTGAAAGTACCGTTTCTTGCCCGAAAGTAGACCTATCGGCGATCGAATCGACCCGCTCACGCGAAGAATCACGATTCATCCCAAGAAACAGCCGAAGTATAGACCCCAGAGCGGTTTGGACGCTCGGATTATCCAGACCATCAGATCGACGCATATCCTCAATCGATAACCAGTTCACATCCAAGGAATCCAGTTCGTGTCCGATCCCATGCCCAAATCCGACAACATCACCTGGCACCACAGCGCCATCACCCCCGATGATCGCGCCAAGGTCCTCGGACATCGAGGATGCACGCTCTGGTTGACCGGCCTGTCCGGATCGGGAAAGTCCACCATCGCCGTCGCTCTTGAGCACGCGCTCATCAATCGCGGATGCCTCGCGTACCGACTCGACGGCGACAACATCCGCCATGGACTCAACTCCAACCTCGGATTCTCCGCCGATGATCGCAAAGAAAACATCCGGCGCATCGGAGAGGTCGCCAAGCTCTTCGCCGACTCGGGAGTCATCACGATCTCCAGCTTCATCTCTCCCTATCAATCCGATCGCGATCAGGTCCGCGCAATCCACGAGCAATCGAATCTCCCGTTTCTCGAGGTGTTCATCAACACGCCGCTCGAGATCTGCGAATCACGCGATCCCAAGGGACTCTACAAGAAAGCACGCGCCGGCGAGATCAAGGGATTCACAGGGATCGACGATCCCTACGAAGCACCAACCAATCCTGAGATCGATCTGAAAACCGATGAACTCTCACCCGATCAAGCCGCGGATCAACTGATCCACGCGTTGGTGACCCATAGAATCCTTCAGCCCCGAACCCAAGGGAAGGATTCTGACTCATGATCGATCACGCCCGCTACGCCGCTGCTGGACGCGAAGCTGTTATCGCTGCCTCGATTGTCTGCCGTGAAGTGCAGGACAATCTCGACAAAGTCTGCGCGATGACCAAAGACGACAAGTCCCCCGTCACCATCGCGGACCTCGCGTCCCAAGCAATCGTCGGGATGATTCTCAAACAAAAGCTCGGCGAGGATCTCCACCTCGTCGCTGAAGAAGACTCCGCATTCTTGCGAGACGAGGACAACACTGTGTACCTCGACGCGACACTCGCCGCGGTCAAAGGCGTCTGGCCCGAAGCAACGGAACAAAAACTCCTCGACGCGATCGATCTGGGCGCGGGAGACACCGATCACCATTCCTTCTGGACACTCGATCCAATTGATGGCACCAAGGGATTCCTCCGCAACCAGCAATACGCTGTAGCGCTCGGATTTGTCGAGAAAGACACCCCAACCATCGGGATCATGGGATGCCCCAACCTCCCGATCGACCTCTCCCAGCCGTTTGACGAGCGCGATCCCAAGGGATGCTTGTACATGGCGATCCAAGGCGACGGCGTCTACGAGTCCTGCTGCGATGATGTCAAAGCCGAGACCATCCGCATCACCCGACTCGACCATGTCGAAGGCGAAGAGATCTCCGTCTGCGCTTCCGTCGAGAAAGCGCACACCGACATGAGTGCGACCGATCGCATCCTTCAATGGATTGAGGAGCAAGGACTCGGACATGCGGGAGAACCAGCGCGTCTCGATTCCCAGTGCAAGTACGCCGTCGTTGCTCGTGGACAAGCCGACGCGTACCTCCGCCTCCCATCACGAAAGCCGTATGTCGAGCGGATCTGGGACCACGCCGCCGGCGCGTGCATCGCATCCGAATCCGGTGCGTTCGTCACGGATATCTTCGGCAGAAACCTCGATTTCTCGCATGGAAGAGGGCTCGAAAAGAACAAAGGCATCGTCTGCGCTCCCCCTCGCATCCACGGCATCCTCCTGAGTGCGATCAAGGAACTCGGAATCGGGCAAGAATAATCACCCCGAATCGCCGATGATCTCCATACATGGTTGAATCCTGGGAACCCATCCTGACCGGAGCCCTCATCGTACTGATGATCGGGACCATGGCGCTGGGACGATTCGGCGCCGACCTCGTGATGATGGGAGCGCTGCTCGTGCTCCTGATCACCGGCGTCCTCGAACCCCAAGAAGCGATCAACGGCTTCGCCAACCAAGCCGTCATCACCGTCGCGATGCTCTACATTGTCGCGACCGCGATGCGCGAAACAGGCGCGATGGCGCGGATCACCGCGATCGTGCTGGGAAGACCAAAGTCCGAGCGCAGCGCGCAGATGAAACTCGCGATCCCAGTTGCCGCGATGAGCGCGTTCGTCAACAACACACCGATCGTCGCGATGTTCCTCCCGACGCTCTCGACCGTCGCGCGGCGCTGCTCGTTCTCCCCTTCCAAACTCTACATGCCGCTCTCATTCGCTTCGATCCTTGGAGGAGTCTGCACGCTCATCGGAACCTCGACCAATGTCGTGGTCGCAAAGCTTCTGAGCGACGAGCACATCATCGGACCATCGGGAGAAGAACTCGGCTTCTCCATGTTCACCCTCGCGAAGGTCGGACTCCCCATCGCGATCATCGGGATCCTCTACATCTTGTTCTTCGGACGCAAACTCCTCCCCGATCGCGTGACCCCGATCCAGGACGCGGAAACACACGACGAGGGATACCACGCGGCGCTGCGTGTCGAACCCAACTCCCCAATCGTCGGCAAGTCCGTCGAAGACGCGGACCTGCGTGACCTGCCCGGACTCTTCCTCGCGCGCATCGAGCGCGAGAGCACCACACTCGTCGCCGTGTCTCCACAAGAAATCATCAACGAACGCGATGTCCTTGTGTTTGTAGGTCAGATCGATTCCGTTGTTGATCTCCAGCAGATCAAAGGCTTAGTTCCTTCCACGCTCCCGAGCTCCGACGAATCCATCGACGCGATCGAGGACCCCCACTATCGACCCAACCTCACGATCTCCGAAGCCGTTGTCGCGAACAACTCATCCCTCGTCGGACTCACCATCAAAGAATCCGGCATCCGTACGCGCTACGGCGCCGTTGTCGTCGCTGTCCGCCGTCAAGGTCAACGCCTGACCGGCAAGCTGGGTGACATCCGACTCCGCGCCGGAGACACGCTCCTGCTCGAAGCGCCTCCGGGATTCGGCGACCGATTCATGACCTCAGGAGATTTCTATCTGGTCAATGAGCGCATCACCCCCGCCGCGCTGCGTCACGAGCGTGCTTGGGTTGCCCTCGCTGTGCTCGCGCTGCTGATCACAATCCTCAGTTTCGGAGTGCTCGATCCGATGACGGGATCCATGCTCGCCGCGGGATTGATGATCCTCACGCGCTGCTGCACAGGACCCCAAGCACGCCGAGGTGTGGATTTCCAGATCCTCGTCGTCATCGGCGCCGCGTTTGGGATCGGCGCCGCGATGACCAAAACCGGACTCGCCGCAGACATCGCCCACACCATCACGCAAGCCGTCGCGATCATGGGACCTT
>WUAJ01000093.1 GCA_009827215.1 Phycisphaeraceae bacterium | reverse complement strand
CAACCTGAAGGCGTCCAACAACGCACCGCCCACAACATGATCGACGCCGCCCAAGCCGCCAGCAAACTCGGAGTCTCCGTCGTCAACGGCTTCACCGGCTCCCCAATCTGGCACAAACTCTACTTCTTCCCCCCAACCTCCGACCAAGACATCAACGAGGGATACCAACACTTCGCCTCCCAGTGGACACCCATCCTCGACGCCTTCTCGAAGCACAACATCAAGTTCGCCCTCGAAGTCCACCCAACCGAGATCGCCTACGACATCATCACCTTCAAGCATGCCCTCAAAGCAGTGGGGGACCACCCCGCCTTCGGCATCAACTTCGATCCCTCACACCTGATCTGGCAAGGACTCGACCCCGTCCAGCTCATCAACCACTTCCCCGACCGCATCTTCCACGTCCACATCAAAGACGCCGCCACAACCCTCGACGGCACCAACTCCATCCTCGGCGGACACCTCTCCTTCGGTGACCACCGAAGAGGCTGGGACTTCCGCTCCCCCGGACGAGGCGATGTCGACTTCGAATCCATCATCCGCGCCCTCAACCGCATCAACTACCAAGGACCACTCAGCGTCGAATGGGAAGACAGCGCCATGGACCGCGAGCACGGCGCCGCTGAAGCCGCCGACTTTGTCGCCAATCTCGACTTCCCATCCAACAACCGCGCCTTCGACGCCGCATTCGACAAGGACGACCAATCATGAGCACCCCCCAACCCCCCCTGACCTACGCCATGATCGGAGGAGGCTCTGGAGCCTTCATCGGAGAAGTCCACCGCAAAGCCATCGCCCTCGACAACACCGCCACCCTCGTCGCCGGCGCGCTGTCCTCAACTCCGGAACGATCCAAAGAAAGCGCCAGACAACTTGGACTCCCCGCCGACCGCACCTACACCTCCTACCAAGAACTCCTCCAAGTCGAGTCTGCCCGCAAAGACAAAGTGGACTTCGTCGTCATCGTCACCCCCAACGACACGCACTACCCCATCGCCAAAGCCGCCCTCGAAGCGGGATTCCATGTCGTCCTCGACAAACCCGCGACCCACACTTCTGAGCAAGCCGAAGAACTCCAGCAACTCGCTCGTTCCAGATCCCTCCTCTGCTGCGTCACCTACAACTACACCGGATACCCCATGGTCCGCCAAGCCCGCGCCTTCATCGATTCAGGTGACCTCGGCCCACTCCGCAAAGCCTTCGTCGAATACCACCAAGGCTGGCTCGCAACCGACCTCGAATCCACCGGCCAGAAACAAGCATCCTGGCGCGTCGACCCAACCAGAGCCGGACTCGCCGGCGCCCTCGGAGACATCGGCACCCACGCCGAGAACCTCCTCGCGTTTATCACCAATCAAGAACCGCAATCTGTCTACGCCACGCTCAAAGCCTTCGTCCCCAACCGCGCCCTCGACGACGACGCGAGCGTAATGATCAACTACGAATCCGGCGCCCACGCCGTCCTCACCGCATCACAGATCTGCATCGGAAAGTCCAACGCCCTGACCATCCGAGTCCACTGCGAGCTCGGCTCAATCGAATGGAACCAGGAAACCCCCGACAACCTCGTCGTCACCAAACTCAACGCCAACCCAATCACCTACACAAGAGGCGGCCCAGACCTCCACAAAGACGCCGAGCTCTCCTCACGCATCCCCGCCGGACACCCCGAGGGATACCTCGAAGCCTTCGCCAACATCTACCGAGGAGTCGCCGACCACATCAACGCAGCGCGCACAAACACCGAGCCCACCCGACTCGCCCAGCTCATCCCAACCATGACCGCCGGAAAGCAAGGCGTCCGCTTCGTCGAAGCCTGCGTCGAAAGCTCAAACTCCAACACCGTCGTCAATCTCTAAAGCAACAGCAAATCAATCCAGCTCAAGCACCCGAATATCGCGGTACTCGATCACGTTCCCATCGTGATGCCCCTGCACCGCCAGATGCCCGCGATCAAACTCGCTCAGCTCGGTATCTACCATCGCCTCGCCGTTGATCCACGTGCGGATCCAATCCCCCTCAACTCGAACACGATAATCAAACCACGCATCGTCTCTGGTCAATGGCACCGCATGATCTTCAGGCCACGCCTTGTCATAAATCACACCCGTGAAGTTCTTCGGATCATGATTGTCTACCTGCGCCTCGTACCCGATCGGCCAAGGGTTGTTCGGATCAGGATTCGGCTTGACCCGGAAGTACATCCCCGAGTTCCCGCGCTCGTTCACCTTCACCAGCGCCCGCATCTCAAAGTCTTCATATTCACTCTTGGTGAACAAATGCCCAGGACCCTTGCGTCCAACAAGCGACCCGCCCTCGTTCGTCCACTCCGCGTTGTCCTCCGCAAACCAGTTGTCAAGCTGAGGATCAATCAACGCCACCATCCCATCAGGTTCCGGATCAACCGAAAGGTCTTTGATCTTGATGTTCCGATACCGGAACGGATGTCCATGATCCTGCAGCGAGATATACCCCGTCGTCGCCCGATCCTTCAAAGGCAGCGGATTCTCTGGTGATCGGTAATACCCACGATCATCCAGCTGTTGATTGTCAATCACCTTCATCCCATTGAGCTTCACATCAATCGTGTCCCCGATCACTGTGATGTGGTACGAGTTCCACTGCCCCGCTGGATTCACCGCCATCTCAGACGCCGTAATCGCCGTGTACACCGAACCACAGGTGTAATCCGCAGGCTCCTCGCCATGCGTATCCAGAATCTGCACCTCAAACCCCGTAAACGCCGGATCGCCATTCGACGACCCACGCAACCCAACCCCCGAGTTCCCACCCTCAGGCATCCAAAACTCGAGCTTGAGCTCAAAGTCCCGATACATCTTGTCCGTCCGCAGCCACCACCCCTTGCCGGGATTCAGTGTCAAGAGTTCCCCGTTCACCACACCCCACGCATCCAGATCCCCCTCGCACGCCCATCCATCCAGATCCTTGCCGTTGAACAACTCCACCCACCCAGGGTCCGATCCATCATTGAGCTCAGGAAGCGTTTCACACCCCGCCATCCCAAAGACCATCAGTACCAACCCGATTAACCCAGTCATACGCATTGTGCATCCCTTCTTCGTTCAATCATCTGGATTCCTAGAGTACCAACTTCTCATGATCTCTGGAAGCGAAGCAATAAAAAACCATCCAAACAGAAAACAACACCCCCCCGATCGCTCGAGGGGGTGCCGAGTTGTGGTTTGATCAATGCTCAATCGAGCAGTGATTCACTTATGGGCATCCGTTGCCGTACGCAGTGAGGAACGCGGAGACATCGAGGAAGTTGAACGAACCTTCGCCCGTGAAGTCTGCGGCTGGATCCATGTTGCCGTACGCAGTGAGGAACGCGGACACATCGAGGAAGTTCAACTGACCTTCGCCAGTGAAGTCCGCAGGACATGGCTGTGCCTGGGTTGCATCCCAAGCAGCCAGGTCGTCCGCGTCAACATCGCCGTCACAGTCGAAGTCGCCCTCGCTGTAGAACGCGCCCTCGCCCTGGAACGAGACGATGATGTCACGGTCATCCGCGTCCGCATCGCCGTCGAGGTCGATGTCACCGATGACCGAGTCGAGGATGTTGACGACGATCTCTTCAACATCAGCGCCATCAACGACGAGGTCGCCGTTCATGTCACACGAGAGGTCGATGTGAACCGCTTCTTCGATGACCGACCAGTCACCAAAGTTGAGGCAGACGTAGTCGATGTCCGCACCGTCAACAACGCCGTCGTGGCCGTTCGGACGGAAACCACGAGTTGGGAGGTTCTGAACACCGAGACCGAGTGCCGCCGCCGAAGCGACATCGCCACGCGAGTCACCGTCGTCGTACGAACCAGTCGCGAGGGTGGTGCCGAAGAAGTTGATCCCAGCAGCCGCGTCCACAGCGGTGAAGCCCGCACGACGATCAAGGTTGCCACCAACAAGGTGCAGCCCGTCAGCCCAGTAGCGAACATCGATCGCGTTGAAGTTGCCATCGCCATCGAAATCGCCGAGGATTTCTGGACACGCACGACCGTCTGGGTTGACAGTCCCGCCCGCCCAGCTGCCGCTGTTGAAGCGGAAGTTGTACGCATCGATCATGTCAGCAACATCAGCAGGGGTGCGAGCACCATCGCCGTCAAAGTCGCCCGCGATCACATTACGATCGTTGTCCATATCGGTATCGAAGTCCTCGTCACCGATGAACGCGCCGTAGCTGATGATGGTGCCATCGATGGACTCGTAGTGAGTACCGCCGAGCACGCCGTCGTCGTAGGTCACGCCAGCGGTACGAGTCGGAACCACACCACCGGATTCGGTGTTGTAAGAAGCGTAATCCGCGAGTGCGAGCACATTGTTCGGATCGTTGAGCACGAATTGAGTCAGCACATCATTACGAGCTGTGTTCTCAACGATCGGGATGCAAGGCTCGCTCGCATCCGGATTGGTCTCAGGGACATTGAACGAAGTCGCTGGAAGCACGAACTGAATACCGAGGAACTCACCAGGCGAGAACGCATTCGCTGGATCGGTCGGAACCGCGGTCACAGCAGCAACCGAGCGAGTGATGTTGTTCACATATGCCGCAGCTTCAACATTCGCCATTGGCTGGATCGGATTTGGGTTTGGACCAACTTCCGAAGCATCCCAGCCCCAGCCACCCTTCGCGGCAGGTGCCGAACGAGGATCACCGATGGTTGCGATACCACCAAGCCCCTGGATGTTGTAGCCGTCAGCGCTGCCGTCAACGACATTGCCGATGGTTGGACGAGCGTACACAGTACCGCCCTTGAGGTCAGCCTGAACCGCGAGCAGTTCGAGCTCACCATCAACGAGCCAGCCCTTGGACTCACCACGCTCAGCACCAGTGTGCCCAACACCGAGACGCGAGTTCTTCACAGTCGCTTCCATACGCGACGAGCCACCCTTGTTCGAAGGCTGGAAGTCCGCACCAAGCTTGTCATTGTCCGACGAAGAAGTCTTCGGCCCGATGTTCTCACCAACACCCCACGACGGATCCAAGCAGATACCGTTCATGAACGCGTTACGAGTACCAGACCCCGAGTCACGAGTGACAACCATCAGGTTCTCACCCGACATGCGACGCCCAGTCGCATTGAGGTGACGAAGGTCAGACATCTTGATCTCCTGAAGACCAACACCGAAGTTGACCGGAGCCGCTACCGGAGTCAGCGTCACAGGAGTATCAAAGATCGTGAACGCGTCAGGAGCGTTCACATTGGTGTTGAAGGTCGGGCCGTTCGGGGAAACAAGCGTCTTGAGCTTGTTGCCCTGAGAGAGCTCGCTCCCGTCCCAGTCGACAGCCTTACGAGGGTTGTCGCCGTACCCAGGAGCACCAGGAACCTTGTTGTACAGCGGAGCGCCGCTGTCGTTGATCACAAACCAGCTCACAGGAACATCGAGAGCCGAGAAGTCGATCTGGACACCAGTCCCAGCACCAGTGCCGGTGGTAATCGCGAACGAACCGTCTGTGAGTGTACGGAATGGAGTAGCGCCAGGGTTGTCGCTATCAGCAGCACCCTGAGTCATCGCCGCATTCACAAACAACTGGGTGTTGAAATACGCCGCATCAGCCTCATCCGAGTTCAGAGTGAGGTTCGCCGCGTCACCGTCCATGCCGGTCGCGAAGATCGTGCCCCAGTCACGCATCTCAGCAAAGCCGTTCCCCGAACCGACCACGCGGTAAGTGAACTGCCAGTGCTGAGAAGCAATAAACGGCGAAGTCGCATCGAACGGAGCAAGCTGCTCCTGGACCATGCTGTCCCCGTCCGCATCAATAAAGTCGAGCGTGTTCGCCGGAGCCTTAAACAAAGCCTCCAGAAGCGTCGCGCCCGATCCATTAACCCCAAACGGCTGCGCCGAAGCAACACCCGAAACAGTACCGCAAGCCGCGGCGAGCATACAAACCTTGTGCAAGTTAGTCATGTCAACTCTCTCCTAAGTATGAGCAGAACGATCACATACGCCGCAGAGCAACACGCTCCGTGGCAAGGTCAAATCCAATATCTCCGTCCTTGTGTCAGCTACGAATCAAGAACCGCTGTCCTACAGCTCTGAAAGACAATGAGCACTGATTTCTCAGTGCTCATCATGCAAACAAGTTATGGTCTATCCGGATCGATGATCTCGTTATTGCCTGAGATCGAGTAGAAGCGTTCGCCCCATTGACGATTGATCACTGTATTGAGCACTTCATCGAGCGCCACATGCCCATCCACAAACGCAAAGTTTGCCTTACCCTTGAACACATCGTTCACCGCTTCGAGCGACGATCCCGATCCGCCCTGTCCGATGATCAAACCAATTTGATCATCCTGCAGCGTCTTAAGAACCTCGCGGAACTCATCCACATCCGGATACTCATAGCGAGCAAGATCATACTGAGAAGGCTCATCAAACACCGCCGCACCCGCCGAACGCCCCTTAAACGGCGTAATCGGTCGGTGACTCTTAATCACATTCTCGCTCCCGCCATCTCCGCCAATCCCGACCGGATCAGCAAGCGAACGCCAGTTCGCAGTCTCGCGGAACTCGGTAAACAGAATCTCGTTCGCCGGACGCACGATCTTGTGCTGCTTCACAAGCACCGCTTTGCGCTGCGAGCTCCCAAGGAAGAACTTATTGCGAGGCATAATCGCCGCATTCGCCGCAAACGCCAAACGCTTGACCTGTCGATCCTGAGGCCAACCCGCACCCTCACGCTGACCCATCGCGTTGACCTGCTCACTCTCCCACGCTTCCGGATCAGGACCCGGATTCGTGCGAGGAGCACCTCGTGATGGAACCGCTGGGGATTCAAACGCATCGTCAGGAACTTCACCATTGTCGTACAAAGCGTACGACCAGTGGATGTACCCATTGATCGGAGACGGATGGCTCTCGCGCTGCATCTCGCTACGCCACCCATACCCATCACGATCCTGCCCATATACATACGAAGGCGGGAACAGATCCTTATTACTCGAGTTATACAGCGTCGCCGCCTGCGTCACGCCGCGAGCATTCGAAGCCACGATGATCGATTGAGCACTCAGCCGTGCCGAACCAAGAGAGGGAAGCAGAATACCAATCAAGAGGGCGATGATCGCGATGACCACCAGCAGCTCAATCAAAGTAAATCCCCGAATATTCCGTAGATTACGACGCGTGTGTTTGTGCATTCCAAGATCTCCATTTGGAAAGAGGCGATTGTGTTCGGATCAAACATAGACCCCGCGTTCCCCGCTCCATGTTGCCAAAGCATGAAGACTGCGCTACCTCACACACTCTTTATCAATCCTGCACACGCTCTTCACAAGTTCTTACTCGTGCGTTAACCACAGCCGATTGTCTTAACAATTCCAGCACAAACCGCGCTTTACAAACGCACACAAAAAACCCGCACCATCCGATGCGGGTCGTGGGTTTTCAATTCGAGTGCACTTAGCTGGATACCGTCGCCGTCGAGCGGACATGCAGCTCATCAAGCTGCTCGTCGTCCACCACATTCGGTGCCTCGCACATCAGGTCCTGCCCCGTCATCGTCTTCGGGAACGCGATGACCTCGCGGATATTCTCCGTCCCGCACATGTGCATGACCAAGCGATCAAGCCCGAACGCGATCCCGCCGTGAGGTGGAGCGCCATAACTCAGCGCATCCATCAAGAACGAGAACTTCAGCTTCGCTTCCTCTTCGCTCAGACCAAGCAGCTCAAAGACCTTCGCTTGCACATCAGCGCGATGGATACGGATCGAGCCGCCGCCAATCTCCGAACCATTGCAGATCATGTCGTACCCATCGGACACGATCGACTCGACCATGTCGATGTCCTTCGCATCCGCCGAGAGCAGACGCTCAACCTCGTAATCCGAAGGAGCCGTGAACGGATGGTGCAATGCGTGGTAGCGTCCCGCATCCTCCACATACTCAAACATCGGGAAGTCATACACCCAGAGGAAGTTCCAGAGCCCATCAGGAATCAGATCAAAGTCCTTCGCGATCTTTAGACGAAGCTCACCAAGCGAACGCGAAACGATACCGTAGGAATCCGCCGCGAACACCACGGCATCCCCGTCCTCAAGCCCCAGCGCCGAGACCAGTTCGTCCTGAACATCCCCAAGGAACTTACCGATCCCACCCTCAAACGCGCCATTGACATACTTCGTCGTCGGAATCCCACCTGCACCAAAGTCCTCAGCAAACTTGCTGAAACCATCGGTCACCTTCCGCGAGAACTTCTCCGCAACCCCAGGCACACGGAACGCCTTCACGCACCCCTTGTTCTTCTCAAGCGCGTTCTGGAACACACCAAAGTCCGTCTTGCCTGCAATCTCAGAGACATCAACCAGCTTGAGCTCGAACCGCGTGTCAGGACGATCGCTCCCGTAGGTGTCCATCGCTTCCTGGAAAGTCATCCGTGGAAACTCCCCGAGCTCCACACCCATGATCTCCTTCCAGATCTTCTTCGCGAACCCCTCCATGATCTCCAGCACCGCATCACGATCCATGAACGCCAACTCGAGGTCGATCTGCGTGAACTCCGCCTGACGATCCGCACGCGGATCCTCATCCCGGAAACACCGCACGATCTGCAAGTACCGATCACACCC
>WUAJ01000092.1 GCA_009827215.1 Phycisphaeraceae bacterium | reverse complement strand
CACTTAGCGAAGTCATGAAGGGCGCCAGCGCTCTTGCATACGGCGCTGAATCGGTCGTCGATGTCGCTCGCGAGATCGTCGGCATGCTCAAGGAGTTCCCAGACATCGAGCTCAAGGGTGCTGTCCTCGACGGCATGCTCTTCGAGGGCGAAGCTGGCGTGAAGGAGCTGAGCAAGTTCCCGACTCGCGAAGAAGCGATCGCCGAAGATGTCACACTCATCCTCAGCCCGGCACGCAACCTCATGGGTTCGCTCAAGGGTCCAGGTTCAGGTCTTGCAGGCATCATCAAGAGCATCGAAGAAAAGCTGGAAAAAGGCGAAACCATCGCGAACGTGTAAACCTGAGTGTACGAATCGCTGTGTAGATACGAAGTTCCGTCGGTGCTCATATGAGCATCGGCACACAATGAAACCCGTCCTCATCCGACTGGCCCTGAGCTCTTGACTGAGCAGGGTTAAAGAGCCGAGCGGTTCGGCCCCTCTCGGATGAACGAGTCAGACGCATCAAGAGATGCGCGTAATGAAGAAGGAGTTGGGCAATGTCCGACGAAGCAACCAAAACTTTTGACGCAAAGATCACCAAACTCGGCGACGAGCTCGCAGGCCTCACCCTCAAGGAAGCGGTCGACCTCGGTGACTACATGAAGGATACCTACGGCATCGAAGCAGCAGCAGGCGGCGCCGTCATGGTCGCTGGCGGCGGCGGTGGCGACGCTGGTGGTGCAGCAGAAGAGAAGTCCTCGTTCGATGTCATCATCAAGAGCCCTGGCGGCAACAAGATCCAAGCGATCAAGGCGATCCGCGAGATCACTGGTCTCGGCCTCAAGGAAGCAAAGGCACTCGCAGAAGAGTCCGGCGCGAAGGTCAAGGAAGGCGTCTCCAAGGACGAAGCAGAAGAAATCAAGGGCAAGCTCGAAGAAGCTGGCGCCGAGATCGAACTCGCTTAATCTTTCAAAGAAGCCCGCAGGACTTCGGTTCTGTTGGCTGTCGACATTCGTCGGGCGTCCCGCGCAATCGGGACGCCCGATTCTCTCATGTTTGGAGCGTTTGAAACCGCGCTCTTGGACATACAAAGCGGAAAGACCATTTGTTGTTTGGTCTTTGATTGGATGTTGGGTGTGCGAGGTGTTCCTCGTGACGATCGGATGGGTACAGAACTGGCACCAAAATTTGAGTGGAATCGGTTCGGGTTCTGCTTGTAAGGGACTGGTTTGTGAGTCCTTAGGTGTCTAGACTTCCCCTATCGGCCGGCAATCGGGGCATACCAAAATTTTATCGAGTTCTTCATGTGTGTAGCATCGTGAGATGGTGCGCGCCTGTTGAGAACCACAACGAGGTGTTGGATGGCAGCGACCAAAGTGCGCCAAATGGAGCGCGAGCGAGTGGTCCGGAGTTTCGCCAAGCGAGGTGATACAACGGAAGTCCCAGATCTTTGGCAGGTGCAGCAAGCCGCGTACGAGCGGTTTCTCCAGTTTGAAAGGGATCCAGAATCGCGCGAGACCAAGTTTGGTCTCGAAGCGCTCTTGCGGGAAATTTTCCCGATCGAATCATACGACGAGACGATGCAGCTTGAGTATGTCAGCTACTCGCTCGACGAACCACGCTACACCCCGGACGAGTGCCGTCAGCTCCGCTTGACCTACGGGCACCCGTTCAAGTTGTGCTTGCGCCTCAAGCGCGAGACACACGGCGATCTCCCAGAAGAAGATATCTATCTCGGCGAGTTCCCCATCATGCTCGGCGGTGGTGAGTTCATCGTCAACGGTGCGGAACGCGTCATCGTTTCGCAGCTCCACCGCTCTCCAGGTGTGGACTTCTCCATCGTGTCCAGCGAAGGCGACCGTCCGCTCCACAGCGCACGCATCATCCCTGAGCGTGGTTCATGGATCGAGCTCGAAGTAACCAAGAAAGATGTGCTCGCGATGCGCATCGATCAGTCCACCAAGCTCGCAGCGACCACCTTCCTCCGCTGTCTTGATGAATCGGTCGCATCGACCGACGCGATCATCGGCCTCTTCTACGAAGTCGCGGAAATCAAAGCGAAGGATGTTCACCCAGAAGATTGGGCGGCTGCATCCATCATCGACACCGAGTCGGGTGAAGAGCTTGTCCACGTCGGTTGCCAGGTTGGTGAAGAAGCCGCAGAAGCGATTAAAGCATCCTCGCTCGGCACCATCCGCGTGGTCCAGAATCCAAGCGACTCGCTGATCCTCAACACCATCGCTGAAGAGAACCTCGAAGCGTTCGACGACGTGCCGAACGTCACCAGCGATTACGATCGCGCGATGCTCAAGATCTACTCGCGTCTGCGTCCGGGCAACCCGCCGCAAGTCGAGAAGGCTAAGCAGCTCTTCCACGAGAAGTTCTTCGACGACAACCGCTACCGTCTCGGCAGCGTCGGTCGTTTCCGTATCAACCGCAAGTTCGATATGGACATCGACGGCGATCAGCTCTTCCTGCTAGGACTGGACTTCCTGAAGGTCATCCAGTACATGCTGGACCTTCGCTCGAATCGTCTGGATCCAGATACCGGCCGTCCAGTAGCGCTCGTTGACGACATCGATCACCTCGGTAATCGTCGTCTGCGTACGCTCGACGAACTGGCAGTCGAAGAGATCCGCAAGGGTCTGCTCAAGCTCCGCCGAACTGTGCAGGAGCGCATGAGCGTGAAGGATCCGGAAGAGGTCGCGAAAATCGCGGACCTTGTCAACTCCAAGTCCATCTCCAGCGCGATCGATTTCTTCTTCGGCCGCTCGGAACTCTCGCAGGTCGTTGACCAGACTAACCCGCTGTCGTCGCTCGTTCACGAGCGTCGTTTGTCCGCGCTTGGTCCAGGTGGTCTCAATCGTAAGCGTGCTGGCTTTGAGGTTCGAGATGTCCACACCTCGCACTACGGGCGTGTGTGTCCGATCGAAACTCCCGAAGGTACCAACATTGGTCTGATCGTCTCGTTGGGTATCTACTCTACAGTCGACGAGTACGGATTCCTGCGCACGCCATACCGCGAAGTCAAGGACGGCAAGCTGACCGGCAAGGTCGTTCAGCTCCGCGCTGACGAAGAAATCCGCTCCGTCCTCGCGCCAGCAGATGTGCTCACCCCAGAGGGTGAGTTCAAGGACAAGTATGTGCTTGCTCGTATGGACGGCGATCTGGCTGAAGTGAAACCAAAGGAAGTCAACTATGTTGATGTTTCACCAAAGCAGCTCGTGGGTATTTCCGCTTCGCTGATCCCGTTCCTTGAGCATGACGACGCGAACCGTGCGCTGATGGGTTCAAACATGCAGCGCCAAGCGGTGCCGTTGATCAAGGTCGATCCACCTTGCGTCGCGACTGGTATGGAGCAAGAGGTCGGAAACTACTCCGGCATGCTCGTGAAAGCGAAGCGTGGCGGCAAGGTGACCTATGTCGACTCCCAGCGCATCGTCATCGACAACGCGGACGAGTATGTCTTCCGCAAGTTCGTTGGTCTCAACGAGCGTACCTGTCAGAACCAGAAGCCGATCGTCAAGAAAGGCCAGCGTGTCAAGAAGGGCGAGGTCATCGCTGACGGTGCATCGACCCTGAACGGTGAACTCGCAATCGGAAAGAACGCGCTCGTCGCGTTCAATACCTTCGATGGTTACAACTTCGAAGACGCGATCGTGATCTCGGAACGACTCGTGAAAGACGATGCGTTCACGAGCATCCACATCAACTCGTACGATGTTGAAGTCCGCGAAACCAAGCTCGGACGCGAAGAGTTCACACGAGACATCCCGAATGTCTCCGAACGCATGCTCCGCAATCTCGATGAGAACGGCATCATCCGCGTCGGCGCGAAGGTCGGTCCTGGTGATGTCCTCGTTGGTAAGGTCTCTCCAAAGAGTAAAACCGAACTGACTCCTGAAGAGAAACTCCTCCACGCGATCTTCGGTCGTGCGGGTGAGGATGTGAAGAACGACTCGCTTGAAGTCAGCGCCGGTACCAGCGGCATTGTCATCGGGACCAAGAAGTTCTCGCGTCGCGTTCATATGAACGAAGCGCAGAAGAAAGCACTCAAAGCCGAGATCGCGGCATACGAAGCAGAGCAAGACGCGCAAGCGATCAAGCTCTTCAAGGAGATGACCGAGGAGATCAACGAGATCGTTGGTACCGAGATGGTCGACCCGATGACGCGTCAGAAGGTCGGTGCTTCGGACATCCCTGAAGTTATCAATGAGCAGATCAACACCTTCAACACCAAGTGGATCAAGGGATCCAAGGACCTGAAGGAGAAGGCGGAAGTTGTGTACCGCCAGTACTGGCCTCGTATCGAAGCGGTCGAAGCTGAGAAGCAACGCAAGGTCGCGCACATGAAGCGTGGCGACGAGCTTCCAAACGGCGTGCTCGAGATGGTCAAGGTCTACATTGCGACCAAGCGGACCCTCTCCGCGGGTGACAAGATGGCGGGTCGTCACGGGAACAAGGGTGTGATCGCACGCGTCGTTCCTGAGGAAGACATGCCGTTCATGGATGACGGGACTCCGGTCGACGTCATGCTCAACCCGTTGGGTGTTCCTTCGCGTATGAACGTTGGTCAGATCCTCGAAACACACCTCGGTTGGGCGGCACAGGTCCTCGGATTCCAAGCGGTCACCCCAGTGTTTGACGGCTGTACCGAAGAAGAGATCCACGCGGCGCTCGACGAAGCGAACCAGCACTGCCGTGATCGCTGGGCCGAGTGCGAAGCCAACGGCACCTGGCCACACCACCGCGAACTGCTCGCAGAGATGCCTGCAGGTGGAAAGATCCAGTTGTACGACGGACGCACAGGCGAGCCGTTCAAGCAGCGGACCACCGTCGGGTTCATGTACCTGCTCAAGCTGCACCACCTCGTGGACGACAAGATCCACGCTCGTGCGACGGGTCCATACTCGCTCATCACCCAGCAGCCGCTCGGTGGTAAAGCACGGACCGGTGGTCAGCGCTTCGGTGAAATGGAAGTCTGGGCGCTCGAAGCGTACGGCGCTTCCTACATCCTGCAGGAACTGCTGACTGTGAAGTCTGACGATGTCGAGGGTCGTACCAAGATCTACGAGTCGATGGTCAAGGGCACCAACAAGCTCGAAGCCGGCATGCCGGTCGCGTTTGACGTGCTCTGCAACGAACTCAAGGGCTTGGGTATGAACCTGACGCTGGAGAAGAAACAACTCGAAGGCGGGAGTCTGCTGTAACAGCTCCCATCGCGGACAGCTCGTCCGCACGAATCGTGTTGTTTGAATGAGAACTTTGACTCCTTGACGGGAGAAACCGATATGAACGAAAGCGTCTTTGACAGAGTAAACGACTTCTCAAAGGTGAAAATCACCCTCGCATCGCCCAACGACATCCGCGCATGGTCGTACGGCGAGGTGAAGAAGCCGGAGACCATCAACTACAGAACATACCGTCCAGAAAAAGACGGCCTCTTCTGTGAGCGGATCTTCGGCCCTGAGCGTGACTACGAGTGCTCCTGTGGTAAATACAAGGGCACGAAGTACAAGGGCTACATCTGTGACCGATGTGGTGTGAAGGTGACCCACTCGCGCGTTCGACGCAAGCGCATGGGGCACATCAACCTCGCATCACCAGGTGTGCACATCTGGTTCTTCAAGTCCCTTCCATCGCGTCTCGGCACGCTTCTTGGGATGAAGACCTCGGATCTTGAGAAGATCATCTATTACCAAGATTACGTCGTCACCAAGCCGGGTGATACTGAGCTGACCTTCAAACAGGTCCTCACTGAGGACGAGCACCGCAGCGCCCTCGAGCAATACGGCAACGAGTTCAAAGCGGAGATGGGTGCTGAAGCGATCCGCACACTGATCGAGATGCTCGATCTGGACGCGGAAGCCGCGGAAATCCGCGAGGGTCTCGCATCGACTCGCTCGAAGCAGAAGACCAAGGACTACGCGAAGCGCCTGAAGCTCATCGAAGCGGTCCGTCACTCCGAGAACGATCCCGCGTGGCTCGTCATGGACGTGATCCCGGTGATCCCACCCGATCTGCGTCCGCTCGTGCTGCTTGAGAGCGGGAACTTTGCGACGAGCGATCTCAACGATCTGTACCGCCGCATCATCAACCGCAACAACCGTCTCAAGAAGCTGATGGACCTCAACGCTCCGGAAGTGATCATCCGCAACGAGAAGCGCATGCTTCAGCAAGCGGTTGATGCGTTGTTTGATAACAACCGCTGCCGTCGTCCGGTGCTTGGTTCCTCGAGCCGTGCGCTCAAGTCGCTCACCGACATGATCAAAGGCAAGCAGGGTCGCTTCCGCGAGAACCTGCTCGGTAAGCGTGTGGACTACTCCGCGCGTTCGGTCATCGTCGTGGGTCCGAACCTCAAGATCAACCAGTGTGGTCTTCCCAAGAAGATCGCGCTGGAACTCTTCCAGCCGTTCATCATCCGTAAGCTCAAAGAGCACGGCCTCGCCGACACGATTAAGTCCGCGAAGCGCATGCTCGAGCGTCGCGATGCGGAGGTCTGGGACATCCTCGAAGAGGTCATCTATCAGCATCCTGTGATGCTCAACCGCGCACCGACGCTCCACCGCATGGGTATCCAAGCGTTCGAGCCTGTGCTCGTGGAAGGCAACGCGATCCGTCTGCACCCGCTCGTCTGTGGTGGATTCAACGCGGACTTCGACGGCGACCAGATGGCGGTCCACCTGCCGCTCTCCGTTGAAGCACAAGCGGAAGCGCATGTCCTCATGCTTTCGACCAACAATGTGTTCTCCCCTGCGAACGGCGATCCGATCATCAACGCTTCGCAGGACATCGTCATGGGTGTGTACTTCATCACGACCACACTCGCGGACATCGAGAACACCAACGAGAACGAGGTCCCACGCTTCAAGGATCGTCACGAAGCGATCCTCGCGTTCGATTCCGGCAAGATCTCCATCCACCAACCAATCAGCGTCCGTCTCGGCGGATTCGACAAGGTTGTGACCAAGGAGAAAGGTCCAGTCGAAGCGATGCCTGAGCATGGACGACTCATCACGACCATCGGTCGTGTGCTCTTCTCCGAGATCCTCGGCGAGGGCATGCCGTTCTACAACTGCTCGATCGGCAAGAAGGGCTGTGCCCGCGTGATCGACGACACGTACCACTACTGTGGACGCGCCGCGACGATCAACATCCTCGATGACATGAAGGAGATCGGATTCAAGCAATCCACGATTGCTGGTCTGAGCTTCTCCGTCACCGACCTCCGTATCCCGGAAGAGAAGCAAGCGATCCTCGACGATGCACAGTCCAAGGCGACGCGTGTCGAGAAGAACTTCGATCGAGGGATCATCACAGAGCGCGAACGCTACAACCAGTTGCTCGACATCTGGTCACACTGCCGTGAAGAACTCACCGGCAAACTGATCGAGACTCTCAAGCATGATCGTCGTCATGAAGACGGCTCGTACGCGAGCATCGCGGAGAAGGAAGGCGAAGCATTCCTCAATCCGGTCTACCTGATGAGTGACTCCGGTGCTCGTGGTAATGTCTCACAGATGCAGCAGCTCGCTGGTATGCGTGGTCTGATGGCGAAGCCATCGGGTGAGATTATGGAAACCCCGATCCGCGCGAACTTCCGCGAGGGTCTGCACATCCTCGAGTACTTCTCATCCACCCACGGTGCTCGTAAGGGTCTCGCGGATACCGCGCTCAAGACCGCGGACTCGGGATACCTGACTCGTAAGCTCTGTGACATCGCCCAATCCGTGATCATCGGTGAGCACGACTGCGGCTCGCGCCGAGGCATCATGAAGCGTGCGATCTACAAGGGTGAGCAGATCGATGTTCCTCTGTCAGAGCAAATCTTTGGCCGTGTCTCGGTCAACGCGATCACCGACCCGGTCACAGGTGACAAGATCGTTGACGCCAATGAGATGATCTCCGAAGAAGCATCCAAGCGCATCGAAGAGATCGGTATGGACGGCGTGCTCGTCCGCTCGCCGCTGACCTCCGAATCTGCGACCGGATGTTCGGCGCTCGACTACGGCATGGACATGTCCACCGGCAAGCTCGTTGAAGAAGGCATGGCGGTCGGGATCATCGGCGCTCAGTCGATCGGTGAACCTGGTACACAGCTCACGATGCGTACCTTCCACTCAGGTGGTATCGGTACTCGCGATGTTCTTGATACAGAGTATCGTGCGCTCAATAACGGTACCATCGAGATTCGCGACTGTAACGAGGTTGCGGTGCAAGACGAAGACGGCAATGATTGCTATGTCTCGCTCAAGCGAAATGGTGAACTCGCGATCCTCGACGATGCGGGTAAAGAACTCGAGAAGACCAAAGTCCCTTACGGTGCATTCATCTACGCAAAGAACGGCGACACTGTGAAGCGCGGGACCGCACTGCTCCAGTGGGACCCTCACCGTACACCGACACTCGCTGAGAAGCCGGGTACCGTACAGTTCGTCGACATCGAAGTCGGCGAGACTGTGCGTGAAGAGGATGCGGGTCGTGGTCAGAAAGCGCTTGTGGTCATCGAACACAAGGGCGACAAGCATCCGCAGATCAACATCGTGGACGATGAAGGTCACATTCTCGACTTCCATTACCTGCCTGCCAAGGCGCGTCTGGAAGTCACCGATGGCGAGGTTATCGAATCGGGTCACATGATCGCTCGTCAGCCGCGTTCTGCAGC
>WUAJ01000091.1 GCA_009827215.1 Phycisphaeraceae bacterium | reverse complement strand
CCGATCTCGCCTTCGTTCAACCTGCCGATTCCGATCGACAGGCTCACATGCCTCACCAGAGTGCTAGGTCTTGCTTGCGCCACCTCGAATGAGATGCCTAGGACCACTGGTTTGACTCGGCATTGGATCCCGACCAAACCGGCCGGGTCAATGACTTGTTTTTCTCGGTAGTTTCGTCTCAGAGACGACTTGCCGAACGATACTCAGAATTTGCGATCCTGAGCGGGGAAGGGATCATTGACCCCCTCAAAGTCCAAATCAAGCGTTTGCTGCTTTGGATTTGTACAATCTTGTCGCTGGACGGACCTCGACCCAGCCCTTGTTGGCGCCAGGGACTGGTCCCTTCACCAGAATCAGCCCGTTTTCGCTGTCAACGCGGACCACATCCAGGGAGCGGACCGTGATCCGCTTGCCGCCGTAGCGACCCGCCATTTTCTTGCCCTTCTTGATACGACCGGCTTTACCAGCGTTATTCGCGTGACCACCGATCGAACCTGGGGAGCGGTGCTTCCGCTCAACGCCGTGGGAAGCGAGTTGACCTTTGAAACCCCATCGCTTCATACCACCCGCGAAGCCTTTACCCTTGCCGTCACCGATCACATCGACATACTTGATGTCCTCGAAGACCGACAGGTTCACTTCCTGACCGAGTTCGTACTCGGACTCACCACCCTCTGGGAGACGGGTCTCGAAGTGCTTACGGCGAGGAGCCACGCCAGCCTTCGCGTCGTGCCCGATCAAAGGCATAGTCGAGTTGCGAGGCTTGATATCACCAGTCGCGAGCTGAATCGCGCTGTATCCGTCGACCTCAGGAGTACGGACCTGGGTGATGGTGTGCGTGTCCACTTTGATGATGGTCACAGGGAGAGAGACGCCATCTTCGTTGTAGACGCGGGTCATCCCGAGTTTCTGACCAAGGAGGTGTGGGCTGTTGCTTGGCTGAGTCATTACTTTCGTCCTTCATCTCCGCGTACGGGCGGAAACCGCTTCATGCTCTCGGAGCAGAGGAAGTCTTATTGAAACTGTCTATACCTACAAAAACAGACCCGAAAGCCGGGCCTGGAGTTGTTATGCCTTGATCTTCACGAACACACCTGCTGGAACGACGAGGCGGTTGAGCGCTTCGACGGTGCGTGCGTTAGGTTCATGAATATCGATAATGCGCTTGTGTGTGCGAATCTCGAACTGCTCGCGTGATTTCTTGTCAACAAACGGACCACGCAGAACGGTGTATCGCTCGATACGAGTCGGCAGGGGCACTGGCCCCTTCACCTTTGCATTGGTGCGCTTTGCGTGATCAACAATCTCACGCGCCGAAGCGTCCAGAGCGATGTGGTCGTAAGCTTCCATTCTGATTCGGATTCGTCCACCGGTCATGCTGCGTATACCTCTGTCTGGTTCGAGCCGACTAAGTCGGCTGAGATCTCATGATCCGACGACGCATATAGCGTACATCGGGTTCGCTCTGGTCTTCATTTGTTCCGGATCGGAGCGTAAAGACCGCACCGTCCGCCCCCTGAGAGTTCCCAGCGGGACGAGAAGCATAGCCTCACTCCTCGCAAGGTCAACCATTGAGCCGTATGCTCCGTATGAATATTCGTGAGCAATTGAGCCGAAACAAGACTCCAACGACCACGACCAAATCCGCGAGAAACGAAATGCTCAGACCAAGCCACCAACTCCGATTCTTCTCAGTCCTGAGCTTTGTATGCCTACTCAGCACACTGACCATTGCCCAAACACCCACAAACGAGCCGGTATCAGCCGACCTGACCGAGATGGAGATCGATCCGATCACGATTGACTCCATTGGTCTCACACTGAATCTCCCCAAAGGAGCCCAAGCGGAGACTGTCCGGATCGGAACTTCTACGAGCACAGGTATCGCGCTCCCTGCAGACCTCGGGACCATCATCGTCAAGGAACAGCGGACCACCAACGCCGAACTGACTTCACTCGAAGCGGCCCAAAGCATCCGCGATCAACTCCTCAAAGCCCCCGGCGCTGAACTGATTTCGGAGCAACCTGCACTCCGAGCAGGGATCTGGACAGGACATCGCATCTATGTCCGCGTGCCTGGACGCACACAGTCCGCTCCTCCGATCTATCGAGGGATCACTATTTTCGGACACAAACCCAACACCTTCCTCGTGTACGACTACACCGTCGAGGCGAGCGACGAGCGATTCGAGATCGGTCGCGTGATGTACGAAACCACCATCGCAAGCATGGATCTCCAGGAGATGTCCTCCGAAACCCTCAAACGAGCCGCGGGATTCCAAGCGATGCAATCGCTGCTTAACCAGCTCACGATCGACGACTACGACGCGGTGCTGACTGGAAAGAACGGCGAACGCTGGGAACGCCTCTACACCCCCGCTGTTTCCGGAGATGACATGGACGCGACTGAGCACGGCTATCGCCGAGTCCGATCATGGTCAGGTTACAAGGGTGAACTTGGAACCAAAGCTCGCGAGAACTGGAGCAGCGACGATCGCAAGCTCGGATACCTCGTCCAGATTGATTCCATGGCTCTTGATTCAGGAATGCGGATCGACTCGCGTGCGATCTTCTACATGTCCCTCGATGGCGAAGAAGAGTACTGGACCATCAAAATGACTCTGAAAGACGAGAACCAACCCAAGGGATCAAGAGCTGCCGAGCCGCGTGTTTCATCAGTCACAGGTGCGCGAATTGGAGGCAAGCTCTCTATCACCGCCGTCGATGGCGCCGCGGCACCCACCACCGTCTCACCCTTCATCCCTGAAGAGGGGTACATCACACAGGTTCAGTCGTACCTCATCGGATCACTCATCGCGCACAAACAAATCCAAGGCGACTTCGCGTCCTACGCATACAACCCGATCTCCAACTCCGTGACACTCCGCTGGGACATCGCGGAGCAACCCCCGCAAGCACCTGGACTTTTGAACATCACAACCAAGTCCTCACCAGACTCTCCTCCATCAACCACGCAGTTCAACGCGAAAGGCGAGATCATGCGTGTACGCCTCTCCAACAAACGACTCTGGGAACCAATCACTCTCGATCGCTTGCTCTCACTATGGAAACGCAAGGGACTCCCGCTGCAGTGAGCAAATAGAATCCAATTCTCAATTGAGACTTGGTCGCATCTTCAATCGCTCTTTCTGGTATGATGTCTCATCAGCAATCGCTTGGATTCTCACGCGATCAGCCGCAAATACACCAGAACACCGAAGGAGCGTTGATGTTCATCAACCCGAATCACTTTACGACTTCGTGCACCCTAATCGCCGCCGCAGGATTGGCACTAACCCTCGCAGGCTGCGAATCGACACCCCGCGCTCACAGCTACAACTCAAGCGGAAGCTACGCGATCATTGACGGAGAGCAAGTCGATGTCCCTGACATCCCGATGGGTGACTCGAGATCCAACAACGCCATTATCCAAGAAGGGAAGTACAACTCGCAGGTTATGGACATCCTGCGTGTGTACACACTCGAATACGGACCACGACTCACCGGATCCACACGACTACAGAATGCACAACGATGGGCTGTCGAGCAACTGCAAGGCTGGGGACTCGACAACGCACGCATGGACGAGTACGGCATGCACGAAACCCGATTCGATCGCGGACCATCCAGCGGAAAGATCTTCTCCACATCAATCGATGAAGACGGCGAACGCAAAGAAATGCGATCCATGGAGTTCTCGACACTCTCATGGTCTCCCGGCACAGACGGTCCAGTCAGCGGTCATGTCGCATTCCTTCCAAGCACCATGTTCGAGTACGAAGAAAACCGTGGCAGCTACAGCGACGCTTGGGTGATGATCCAGCCAAACTATGGGGGCAAAGGAGGCATCCGTTCCACCGGATACTTGATGCGTGATCGCTTCGATGAACGGCACGAAATCCGTAAAGGCACTCACGAGTTGACTCAGAAAGTAGATACCCAAGTTGCCGCTGAGGACGATTCTGCATGGGAAGGTTCTTTTGATTACAACGGTTCCAAGATCCCTGCGAGCTTCACACTCGATGAATCTGGAGACTCGATCACTGGATCCATGAGCATCGAAGGATTCGCAGAAGGTCCAATCGAAAATGCAGCAAGAGACGGCGACAGCATCTCGTTCAAGTGGACCCACTCGATGGGAACCTCCACCATCTCAATGACATTCGACGGCAACAGCGCTCAAGGTGTTTCCGTTTCCTCTTCAGGAAAGGAATACCCAATCGAGTTCACCCTCAGTGACTCCTCCGTTGTGTCAGAAGAAGATCGCATCGAACGCGAGCGCATCAATGCACTCGCGGCTGTGCTTGCTGAGAATCCAGCTGGATTCGTGTCCAGCTCCAAGGACGAGCGTGTCTGGACCACATCAGCAAACAACTGGCGCGAGCGTAAAGCAAGCGATTACCCAGTCGATGCCGAGGTCAACATCCGTCAGAGCGATTACGACTTCATCACCGCTAGACTCGCTGAAGGACTGGATATCGAAGTCGAGTTCGATCTCGATCACAAAATTACGGCAGGTCCATTCCCGCTGTACAATGTCATCGCGGATATCCCAGGCACCAAATACCCAGAACAGGTCGTCATCATCTCCGCACACATTGATTCGTGGGATGGCCCAGGTTCGATGGGTGCAGTCGACAACGCGACTGGATCTGCAGTAGTCACCGAAGCAGCTCGCATCATCATGGAGTCCGGCGTTCGACCTGAACGCACGATCCGGATCGCACTCTGGGGTGGTGAAGAACAAGGACTTCACGGCTCAAAGTCATATGTGAACTCACTGAGCGAGGAAGAACTCAACAACATCTCCGCGGCATTTGTTGATGACGGCGGAACCAACTATCAAGGCGGAATGCCAGCCGCGGATTACATGGTTGAATATCTTGCGACCGCATCCTCTCCGACCAACGGCGTGTTCTTCTCGAAGACTGATTATGACGCGGCGATGAATGATGATGATCCTGACAATGACAAACTCGCTGGGTACATGAATGTCAATGTCCGTCCAACCGGAGGCGAGATCGTCACCCACAGCGGATCTGACCACGCGTCATTCATCCGTGCTGGAGTCCCTGGATTCTTCTGGGATGAGACCGGACGAGCAAACTATCGCCATTCGTGGCACACCCAGAACGATCGTTACGACGAAGCGATCGAAGAATACCTCGTTCAATCCGCAACGAATATGGCGATCGTCGCATTCAACCTCGCGAACGCTCCTGAGCTGCTGCCCCGCGATGGACTGATCTACTCAGACGAAGCAACAATTGAGCGGAATCTGGAACCGATCGGATCCGCGCACAACTGCTTCCACGACGATCTGGACCAGGATGACCAGGAACACGATCATTAACAGAAGCATCAAATGTCTTTCCGAAGGGGATCGAGCAATCGATCCCCTTCTTTGTGCGCAAAACCGCCTAATCTCGGTCAGATTCACCCAAAGCACGAACAAACGCCGATACAATCTCCGCCATGAGCACTGAACGCCTCATTTCGTCTTCACCGATGTCCGAGATCGAGGATCAGACCAACTGGGCGCTGCGTCCCAAGTCGCTCAATGAGTACATCGGACAAGCGGAACTCGTGGAGCGTGTGCTGATCGCTGTTCAAGCCGTGCAAGCGCGTCAAGAAGCGAAGGGTGACGACGAACCACGCGAGCACCTCGAACATGTCCTCCTCCACGGCCCTCCAGGACTCGGGAAAACCACGCTCGCGCATGTCATCGCAAACGAGCTTGGGACCAATCTGCATGTCACTTCAGGACCGGCGCTCGCGAGAGGAACCGACCTTGTCGCCGCACTCACTCGTCTCGGACCAGGTGATGTTCTGTTCATCGATGAGATTCACAGACTCCCAATCGCGGTTGAGGAGTTCATCTATCCCGCGATGGAAGATTTCAAGATCGATATTTGTCTCGACACAGGACTCAATGCTCGTACAGTGCAGATCAAGTGCGCCCCGTTTACGCTCCTTGGTGCGACTACGCGAGCTGGATTGTTGTCATCGCCGTTGCGTTCGCGATTCGGATTAGTGCACCACCTCAAGTACTATGACGATCGGGATCTGATGCACATCGTCAAGCGATCATCATCGATGCTCCAGATGGAGACGCCGTCCAGTGATGCGCTCGGAGCGATCGCGTCACGATCCAGAGGCACCCCTCGCATCGCGAACCGCTTGCTGCGTCGAGTGCGAGACTACGCGATGGTCCGCCATGATGCGAAGATAAATCCTGGGATTGTTGATGATGCGCTCGAACTCGAAGGGATCGATCACCTCGGGCTCGACGAGCTTGATCGTGCTTTCCTCAAGACGATTCATTCCGTCTTCGACGGAGGACCAGTAGGTCTTGAAGCGATCAGCGCCACAATGAACGAAGACTCGGGAACGCTCGAAGATGTGGTCGAACCTTATCTGCTGCAAATAGGTTTCCTCGCTCGCACCAAGCGAGGTCGACAGATTACGCCTCGCGCGTGCGAACACCTCGGACTCAAGCTGATCAACTCGGATCTATTTAATCCCAGTCTGTGATTCAGTAAGGAACGCTTACTTCTTGAACATCCCGGCGAGTTCTTCTTCCGCATCTGGGGTGAGGTAGAGAATGCAGCCGTCGTTCGGTGAGAGTGTGAGCTTACCTTGGATCAGTGAAGCCGCGATCTCGACAGGAACGGTCATCATCGATGAGCCACAGACATACTCGTGGCGTTTCTTGTCCACAATCTCCAGCGGCGCCATTGCGTCCTCACCTCGTGACTCAAGCAGTTCCTCGTAAATCGACATCGCGTCCTTCGGAACCTCATTGACGAGTTGTTCGCGTTTGGATGTCAACTCAGCAAGCTTCTCGGCGATCTCATCGGAGCGCTCCTGACGCTGCTGCTCAGCGATCTCACGAACCTTCTCACGCTCTTCAACACTCTTGTTCGCTTCTTCAAGCTTGATGTTGAGCGCTTCGATTTGCTCAAGGAACTCGATCGCCTGCTCGTCGTGTGTGGATCGGATTTCTTTGAGGTTGTTGACCTCCGACAGGAACGCTTTGTATTCTTTGTTGGAGGTCGCGTTGTTCATCTTGTCGCGGAGTTCGTCGATATGTGTAGCGATCCGCTGACTCTCACCCTCGGCGTTGGACTCACTTGCTTTGAGCTGACGGAGCTGGGTCTCAATCGCATCTTTCTCGGTACCAAGCGATGCGAGTTGTTTGGTTTGTTCCGCGAGGTAGCGTTCCGCACCTCGGAGCCTGGTCTGAAGACCTTGGATCTGCTGATCAACACGGAACACGGCAAGCAACTTTGAAGTCACTGTCATGCAACCCTCCCGAACCTCAGTTGGTGTAGTCATGCCAATAGTTTAGCCACCCAGAGAACCCGGGACCGCGCTTGAGCTAGAGAGATCCATCACGATCCGGATCGCCCAGTACGCGAATGGAGCGACCAAGATCGGAGAATCGATCAGATCCAGCACGCCTCCGAATCCCGGCACGCTCGTACCGGCATCCTTGATCCCGGCGTCTCGCTTGAACAGACTCGCGGTTAGATCCCCCGCTTGACCAATCGCTCCGAAGAGCACACCGAGTGCTGCCCCCCACCACGGGCTGTACTGCTCGTATCCAGCAGCGCCCAGAGCCCAGAATCCCAGTGCTCCGATCGCACCGGATGTAATCAACCCTCCGATTAACCCTTCCCAAGTTTTTTTGGGAGAGAGCCACTCGATGAGCTTGTGCTTCCCGATGGTCGTACCTGTAAAGAACGCACCGATGTCGCAAGACTTAACGCACGCGAGCACCCACAGCAGCATCCACACGGAATACTCCCTACGGATCAACAGCAAAAATCCAAGCATCATCCCCATGTACACATGGATCAGCAGCACCCCGGCACCGACAAAGATGGCACCGTCAACCTGCTTGGAGCGGATCGCGTAGAGCAGACCAAGCACAAAGGAAGCCGCGACTGAGGAGATCCCAACGGCGAACCCTGTTGATCCGATCGAATCCGATGGCGTGAGACCGACAACGAGCAATCCGACAACCGAAACCAACGCCGCGAACCAGGTCTCGATTTGGACCGATTTCGCACGCAGGATCCGAGCGACCTCGCGAGCGCCCATCACTCCGACAAAAATTAACACCATCGCGACAATGATCCCAGGAGGCATCGTGTCCTTCGGGAACGATTCAGGAGCTTCCAAGCCATCGACCCATTCATCGAGCCAGGAGAAGAGCAGGATCAAGAAGATCAGGATCGGTCCAAATGTCAAACGATGCTTCAGCACGGCATCAAGGATAGCCAAATCATGGCACTTTCGCCCAAAACTCTATAAGAATCGGACCAGCAGCAACCACTTGCTCAATGAGAATCAATGTTCCCGAATCTTCTGGATCGTCCCGCAAAATCGCTGATCAGTTCAAAGAATCGCTCACGCGTGAAATCGGGCCATTGCTCATCGACCACCGCAATCTCAGCGTAGCTGATCTGCCAGAGCAAATAGTTGCTCACGCGAAAGTCCCCACCAGTTCGGATCAGCAGATCCGGATCAGGGAGTCCCCGAGTCGTCAGTTCATTGGCAAACAGAGTCGCATCGATCGTCTTTGGATCAAGGGTCCCATCTGCGGCTAGCGTAGCGAGCGATCGAGCGGCATTG
>WUAJ01000010.1 GCA_009827215.1 Phycisphaeraceae bacterium | reverse complement strand
ATTTTCGGGCTTGCAGGTCGGTTTGGGGGTGCTGAAGTCAATGGGAGTGAAACTGGAGCAGAAGAAATCGGTATGACGAGATAGAGATGTTGACGATGTAGCTTTCTCGGCTGGCATTCGTCGGCGTGGAATGAATCGTTGGGGACTGCATGTACGACTTTGTTGATGACACACCGAAGACAGTGAACGAACCCACGGCGGGTGAGGCTCTTGTGGAGTCTGGCGGTGTGGATATTGAGCACGAGATTGCTGAAGAGACGCGGCACACGGGCGAGTTCTCGTTCGATTTGCATGGTGTGAGTCATCCCGATGCGTTGTATCGCGCCGCTGGGGGTGAGTCGATCACCAACAGTGATGTGTTGTTTGGGTGTCCCTGCTGTGGACGAAGCGTGGGGCGCGTGATCCGTGTGCAAGCGACTCCCGAATCGCACTGGATGGCGGTGTGCGCGATGTGCGCTGCGTCGGTTTTGGATCGGTACCCTCAAGCGTTGATCGGTGGTGTGGTGCGGAGCGGGCGTCGTCGCCGACGGCGGTATCGCGAGCAGCAGCGTCCGATGCGTGATGCTGGATGAAGCGATTGAATATGGAATGAAAAAACACGCCTATTCGGCGTGTTTTTCTTTGGTGTGTTTGGGGTGTGATTAGTTTCCGGAGTAGGAAGTCGAGGGATTGTTGTTCGAGTCGGTGCGGTATTGCTTTGGTTCGACGGGGAGCCATTGGTGGTCTGGATTCGGGAACATCTGTTCTTCTGGTGCTTCTTCTGGGAACTCAGGTCCCTTGCGGAGTGAGACGCGCATCATGCGGGATTCAGGTGACGGGACGGCCATTGAGTTCTCGTAGCGCGCGGTGCGCTTCTTCTGGTCGTAGATGACCCATTCCATGATGTCTGGACGGCGAGCGGTGCCTTCTTTGATTTTGTTCTTGCGGAAGCGGAGAGAGACCTTGGATCCGATGGGGACATCGACGGTCCAGATTGGTTCGTTGTCGCGGTTGTCGTAGAGTGTTACGGTGAGGGGCTCGTAGGGGGTGGAGATGTAGGTGTAGGAGTCGTCGGAGTACATGTTCCCGCCTGGGGATTTGGAGAGTGCTTGCTTGGCGTAGAAGCAGCCTGTCATCGGGAGGATGAGGAGCACTGCCAGGACGGCGAGGGCGGTCGTGGCGAGTTTGTTGGTCGTGATCATCGGTCGTGGCTCCCAGGCGTGTGGCTGAGTGAGTTCGGATGGATTATATGGCCCGGAATGGTGTTCAAATGGGCATCGGCACGGATATTGGGCGTGCTTGCGGTTCTTATCGGTAAGATAGGAGGCACGCTCCAGTGAAGTACGACACAGCAGGCGATGCGTTCGGAGATTTACGCGATGAGTGAAAATGACGGGCAACAGGCTGGATCGAGTGGTTGTGGAGCGGCTCATCTGCGGATTGGTCATGGCTATGACCTGCATCGGCTCGATGTGCTCGCGCCTGAGGGTGAGGGGAGGCCGTTTGTTCTTGGTGGGGTTCGGATCGAGCATTTTCGCGGTCCGGTGGGGCATTCGGACGCAGATGTACTGATGCACGCGGTGACTGATGCGCTGCTGGGAGCGATCGGTGGTCCGGATATTGGGCAGTTGTTCAAAGATACCGATCCGGCGCATGAGGGTCAGGACTCGGCGGTGTTCTTGAAGGAAGCGGTAAAGCGTGTGACTGAGTCTGGTTACTCTGTGGTGAATCTGGACGCGACTGTGGTGTGCGAGCTTCCCAAGATTAGACCTCATCGCGACGCGATCTGCGCTAATATCGCGCGGCTGATCGGCATTGGCGCGGATCGTGTAAATGTCAAAGGCAAGACACACGAGCGCGTGGACGCGGTGGGGGAGGGGCGTGCGATTGAATCGCACTGTGTGGTGTTGTTATCCCGTTAGATTACTCTTCGCCGAAGGATCCTCCTGATCCGAGTTGCCACGCGGCGGCGAGGGCGAGGAGTGCCCAGAGTGCATCGAATGGATGGAGATTGTCGAGGACGCTGGAGCTTGCGGTCTCCATCTCTTCGGCGATTATGTCGTTAACCTCGTCGGCGATTTGTTGCATTTCGTCAACACGCGCTTGGCGGAAGTCGAGCTGCTCCTCCTCGGACATCTCTTCCCATTGTTCGTTTGCTTGGGCGATGACATCCTTGGGGTAGTCGTCGGGCCACATTGCGTCTTCCCAGGTCATGTCTTCGGATGGCCAAACAATGGGGAGGCCTCGGTCTTCGCGATCAAAGATGATGTCGTCTGCGAATCCAAGGATGACATCGTCTTCTGTGAAGTAGTCGAGGGTGTATGTTTCTTCCATATCCGACGCGATCTCTTGTTGGAACTCTTGGAGTTGCTCGACATAGATCTCGTTGACGATTGTTTTTCCTGTGATGATTGAGAGGAGCGCGACGACCACGGCGACGGCTCCGGCCCAAGCGTTTCCACCTCCGGAGGTGAGGGCGGCGCCGATGCCGCAGACGGTGCCGACTCCGGCAGCGACATATCCGATCTCGTATCCAGTGAAGTGTGCGATCGCGGCCCAGACGGCGGCACCGATCGCGCCTCCGATGACCGCGCCGATGATGGGGAGGAATGGCGCGATTGCGAGTGATCCCGCTTTGGCGGCGATGTTTGGTCCGGACTTTGCGGATTTGGATTTGACGACTTTGGTTTTGGCACCTCGCCCTGTTTTCGTGTTGCAGCCGCAGGACATGCAGATGACGGTGTCGCTGGAGATCGAAGCGCCGCATCCTGGGCATGCGGCTCTGATTCCGGCGGGTTGTTCATCCGAAGGTGCCGGGAGGTCGTCGAGGAACGCTGCCATTTCTGGTTCTTCTTCTGGACCAAGATCAAGTGCAGGTTCTGGGGGTAGGGCAGACGCTTGCTTAGCTTGTTTTTTCGCTTCGTATTGCTCGGCGCATGCTTTGTGTGCGTAGTTGCCTTGCGCGTCTTTGATGCGTGGTTGTCCGGCGCAGGATTTGGCGCAGAACACGCATGCTTTTTCGATTTGACTCATTGTTGTCCCCAGAGAATGTATGAATGGACAGCGCGTGTCCCATGAATATTACAAAGGGATAGCATACCAGAATTGTGATGAATCACAAGCATTCATGCAGAACAAGAAAAATCCCCCTTTGCAGGGGGATTTGGTTTGCTTTGTTGGTTTGTGTATTAGTTCTTGTCGTCGGCGATGGAGTCGCGCATGGAGGTGTCGGCTTGGATGTTCTTCATGCGGTAGAAGTCCATGATCCCGAGGTTTCCTGAGCGGAAGGCTTCGGCCATTGCCTTTGGAACCTCGGCTTCTGCAAGGACGACAAGGGCGCGGTTCTTTTGGGCTTCCGCTTTGTGCTCTTGCTCTGTTGCGACGGCGAGGGCGCGTTGTTTTTCAGCGCGAGCTTGCGCGACCTTCATGTCCGCTTGTGCTTGGTCTTCTTGGAGTTTCGCGCCGATGTTGACGCCGACATCAACATCCGCGATGTCGATGGAGAGGATCTCATAGGCGGTTCCTGAATCGAGACCTCTCGCGAGCACGGCTTTGGAGATCGCGTCTGGGTTTTCGAGGACCTTGGCGTGTGAGTCTGCGGAACCGATGGAGGAGACGATGCCCTCACCCACGCGTGCGACGACGGTTTCTTCTGTGGCACCACCGACGAGTCGTGCAAGGTTGGTGCGGACGGTGACGCGGGCGCGTGCTTTGAGCTGGATGCCGTCTTTCGCGACGGCGTCGATGGTGGGGCGTCCGAGTGTTGGGTTTGGACAGTCGATGACCTTTGGGTTCACGGAGGTGTTGACCGCGTCGAGGATGTCGCGTCCGGCGAGGTCGATTGCTGTTGCGACTCCCCAGTCGAGTTCGATGCGTGCGTTGGATGCGGCGATGATCGCGGAGACGACATTGCCGACATTCCCACCCGCAAGGTAGTGGTTCTCGAGGTCGTCGGTTCCGATCCCTGTGATCCCGGCTTTGACGAGGCGGATCTTGTTGATGACGATGACTGTGGAGTTCACTTTCCGGAAGCGCATCGCGACGATGGACATGAGTCCGACATTCGCTTTGGAGAGGAGGGCTTGGAACCAGAGTGAGAAGTAGTTGAAGAGGATGATGACAAGGATAAAGACGACGAAAGCGGCAACGCCTGCGACAATCCAGAGTAATGGGGTCATGATGAATCTCCAGCGGTTTGTGTGTGGTTGATTCTATGCGGCTGGTGTGTGGTTAGACCGCTCGGACTTCGATTTGCATGCCATCGACGGCGACGACGCGGATTGGGGTGTCTTTGTCGATGATTTTGCCCTTGGCGATCGCATCGTGGCGCTCGTTATTGATGAGGACGATCCCGACGGGGTGGAGGTCGGTGAGTGCGGTGCCTGTTTTATCAATAAGTGCGTTGCGTTGTTCGCGCCAGCGGGAGGACTCCTGATCTCTGCGTGCGGCGATGTCTTCGTCGGAGTCGCCGAACATGGACTTTCCGAGCGGGGTGCTTGGGAGGAGTTTGAGGGTCCAGAAGAAGAGCATTGGTCCAAGGATCAGGGTTGTGAGCAGACCGATTGCGCCCCAGGTGGTGTCGTGCTTGAATAGGAGGACGATTCCGGTGATCGCGGATGCGGCGGCGACGAGTCCGATGATCCCTCCTGAGGGGACGAACGCTTCGACGACGAGGAGGAGCGCGCCGAGGAGGATGAGACCGATGCCGGCCATGAGGAGGGTTTCCATTTATGTGGACTCCTGATCTGTTGGCTGAGTGTCGGGATGATCGTTTGGTGTGGATTCGTTCGCATGATCGTGGGTGATGCGATCGACGACGATGCGGAACGATTCGACCGCGGTGACTCGGATCGGGGTGTCCGCTTCGATATATCCGAACTCGGCGACGACATCGATGAGGGTGTCGTTGATGTCCGCTTGTCCGGCGGGGCGGAGGTCGGTGGTTGCTGTCCCGGTATTCCCGACCTGGATCGCGTTGTCGGTGTTCATGGCGGAGAAGACGGAGGTCGCTCGTGGTTCAGCGGCAACTCCCGAAGCTCCTGAAAGGATGAGACGATCGAAGACGGGGATCCGCTGGACATTCTTGCTGATGATCCAGATCACGATCCCGGCGGTGAATCCGGAGAGCAGGAGTGTCACAACGGCGCTGAGCAGGTCTTGCTGGGTCGCGGGATTGGAGAGTGATGATCCGGCGGGGATGAATGACCAGAGGATTCCGGCGAAGAGGGAAACGAGTCCGAGGGCGCCGAAGATCCCGAATCCTGGGAGGACGAACGCTTCGATCGCGAGGAGCAGGAGTCCGACGACGATCGCGATGATTTCCCACCAGCCGGCGAGTCCAACCATCGCGGGGGGGGCGATGAGGGCGATGAGCGCGATCACGGCGACGGTGGCACCGATCCCGGTTCCCGGCGTGATGAGCTCGACGAACATCGCGATGATGAAGATCGCGATGATGATTCCTCGCACAGGGAGGGAGGTCATGAAGCGGACGAGTCCTTCGGACCAGCTCTCTTTGGCGCGGGAGAGCTCTTTGGCGCCCATGAATGCCTTGAGTTGTTCATCGGTGTTGACGATCCCGGAGGAGAATCCGAGGTCGATGAGTTGTTGTTCGCGCATGACGATGGGGGCGGAGCCATCGGTGATGTAGGCGATGGGGGTGTAGTTGATCGCGTCTTCTTTGGTGAAAGTTGGGCGTGTTGAGCTGGCGAGTAGCGAGAGCTCGGCGACGCGTTCGGGGGCGTTGAACTCGCGGACGACATCGTCGAGGGTGTCGGAGGCGGGTTTGAATGCGTTGTTGTCGGTTGGGTCTGGGAGTTGGTCTGGAGTGGATTCGGCTTGATCGGGTTCGTTGGTGTCTGTGGGGTCAGCGGGGTCAACGGAGTCAGTGTCTGTGTCTTCTGGATCTGTTGCTTGCTCTGTCGTTTGTTCTTCTGTTGGGTTGTCGGTGACTCCGGTGGGTCGTCCGCCGGTGACTTGGGCGATGAGGGGCATGCCTCGTGGTGGGTCTTCGTTGAAGAGGGTTCGATATTCGGCTTCGTTGATCGCGTAGCGCTTTGCGGTGGCTTTGTTTTCGATTTGCCAGAGTTCGATGCCGTCGATGACGATGGCTTGGACGAGGTATTCGTCGTACCCGTTGCGGCGCGCCGAGTCGGTGACGTCGGCGAGGAGCGGGGGGAGGAGTTTGGTGCGCTCGTCGGCGGTGAGTCCTCGGAGTCCACCTCGTGTTTGGTTGCCTTGGGTGACGGCGGTCATGATGACGGGGAAGGCGTCTCCCATGGATGCGGGGGTGGAGGAGATGATCTCGGCGCACGCGAGGGCGATGATGGCGCCTCCGGAGTACGCGTCGGGGTTGACCCACGCGATGGTGTTGGTGATGGTGGAGGATTTGATCGCGTTGGTGATGTCGAGGACTGGGCCGACTCCTCCGCCTGGGGAGTCGATCTCGAAGACGATTGCGTTGTATCCAGCAGCCTCGGCCTCGTTGATGCGACGGCGGACGCTCATCGCAGTGATCGCGTCGATCGCGCCCTCGATGGTGATGATCGCGACGCGGTCGGCTTGGCGCGATGTGGGGACAGAGATCGGGGTGTTTGGAGTTGGCTGAGCGAGGGAGATCGACGCGAGGAGGACGATCAGGGCGCTGAGGAAGATGCGGATCGGTGCGGGGATGTTTGGTGCGTTATTCACGCTTGTATTGTACGGCAAATCGAGTGCGGAGATTCACTCTGCGATGCTGAGGAGATGGAGTGTCCTTACTCGGCTGGCATCGGGAAATAGACGATGTAATCCGCGGCTGGTCCGGTGGATTCGTCTCCAGCGTCGTCCTTGGTGATGGTGCTGAGATCGCCTTCGGTCATGTGCATGACGAGTGAGCGGAGTTTGATGTCGTTTCCGAGTCGGTGGTGGATCGCGTCGGCGAGGGCGCTGCCGCCGGGGGTTGGTGCGTGGTCGACGTGGAAGTGTCCGACGACGTGGAAGATGCTTGCAGCTTGTTGTGTGTGGTGCTGGGCGATGGAGGCGGCCATGGTTAGGTCCCAGACGGTCTGGGAGCGGAGGAAGGCGTTGATCATCTCGTCTCCGCCGTGGGCGGCCATGGCGCCCATCGCGTCGCGGAAGCGGTCGGCGTAGGAGCCGGTCGGGAGACTGTTGGGGATCTCGACGAGGGCGCGTTGTCGGTGGTTGAGGTCCGCGAGGGCTAGGAAGCCTCCGGTGCGCGCGAGGCGTGTGTAGCGGCGCGGTGAGTTGGCGGCGATGACGGCGCGGTCGTTGAGTCGCGCGAGCTCGACCATGCGGAGGTGTCCGATGGGGTTGTTGGATTCGGTGCGTCCGGCGGCTTTGACGAACGCGGCGTAGTCGGTGATCCCGGCGAGGTAGTCGTCGAGGGCGATCTGCTCGTCGCGTTCGTAGAACTCCATGGAGAGGTCAAGTGTGGAGTTGCGGGCGATGAGTGCTTCGAAGGTGGTGGCGATGAAGTCGAGGGATTCGGTGTGGCCGTGCATTTCTCCGACGAGGATGACGTCGGCGTCAGCGAGGTCGGTGATCAGGTCGTTGAAGGAGATTGATCCTGAGCCGTCTCCTTTGAGGATGGTGAGGACGGTGGCGTCGTGTCCGTCGTCGAATCCGGGCGCGGCTTCGGGGGGGAGGATGACGAGATCTGACTCAACAGATTGGGTTGAGGCGCATCCGGTCAGGAGGGCTGCTGGGAGGAGGAGAGCGGCGAGGAGGAGGCGCATCATGTTGTGGTCCGTTCTGTCGATCAGGTCGTTTCTGTTTCTGGTGCTTTCATGCCTTCGAGCATGTCCATGACGAGGGAGAATAGGAGCGGGACGAGGAGGAGTGTGAAGACTGTGGACACCAAGAGTCCTCCGACGACGACGGAACCGAGTCCTCGGTACATTTCTGAACCCGATCCTGGGACGAGGACGAGGGGGAGCATGCCTCCGACGGAGGTGAGGACGGACATGAAGATCGGACGCGTTCTGGTTTTGACGGATTCGATGATCGCGTCGGTGTGGTGCATCGGTTCGAGCACGGCGTCGGATTGATCGAGGTTGTCGTCGGATTCGCCTCGCATGAAGTTGAGGGCTTGGTGGACGAGGAGGATCGCGTTGTTGACGACGACTCCGATGAGGATGATGAATCCGAGCATGGTGAGGACATCGAGCTGCTGTGGGGCTTTGGTTGGATCGGCGAGGGTGACCTCGTGGACGATCTTGAGTCCTGCGAATCCTCCCACGACGGCGAGTGGGACGGTGAAGATGATGATGAGCGGGTAGAGGAAGCTCTCGAAGAGGGCGCACATCAGGAGGTAGGTCACGAGGAGCGCCCAGATCATGCGTGCGGTCAGGAGCTGTGGGTTCCCTATCGCGGTGAAGGTGAGGGCGGCGAGGATGAGCGCCATCAATGCAACACCTGCGATGGCGTAGGGGAGCTTGGGGTTCTTGGCTTTGGCGGCGCGGATGATCGCTGGGATTCCGACGAGGGTGGTGATGATGAGTGTGGCGATCCCGAGGTAGATATTGAGGTTTGATTTCTTGGTATCGCTCTCGGGCGCGACTCCGAACATGGAGCTCTGTATTTTTTCAAGATCCGCGGCGCTGCCTTCGAGGCGTACACGCATGGAACGATCGATCAGTCCTGCGTCGTATGCGGCTTCGATGACATTGGTGTCGATCCATGCGATGGCTTCCCCGATGGGCATGGACTCTGGTGGTGAGATGTTGATCGAGATGCTCGGGAGTTCTTCGATTCGATTGATGGATTGGGGAGCTGTCGCTGGGATGAAGTCCGCGATGGATTGAACTGGGACGACTGGTCCTGCGGGGGTGGCGATCGGGATGTCGGCGAGTCGTTCGAGCTGATCGAGTTCGCCTCCGATTGGGACGACGACGAGATCGATCGCGTCGGATCCGAGTGTGTATTCGCCGACGAGGGCGCCGTCGAAGAGACCTCGGATTGCGATGCCGAGTCCTTGGTTGGTGAGTCCGAGTTCGCGTCCGAGATCGTTGAGGACGACCTGCATTTCTTGTTGCTGGATCGCGAAGTTTGCGGGGTCTGGTGATGCTTTGGATCCACCAAACTTGCCCATTGAGATGCCGAGCATGAAGTTCGCGGCTTCGTTCACTTGATCGAGATTTGGTCCCAGGATTTCGATCCGGATGGATCCTCCGGAGTTGAATCGTCCGAAGAGGGATGTTTGTCCGGCGCCGCCGTAGGAGTCTGGGATGGAGTTCATGGCGCTGGTGAGCAGGTGCGCGATTGGGATGACGACCTGATCATCCTGGCTTGTTGCGCCGACGAAGATGTTGGTGTCGAAGGCGCCGATGAAGAAGTTGTCGATCGGGACTGGGTCGAAGACGGGCATCCCTGGGAACATCTGGATGTCTGGGAGGTCTTTCATTGTATCCGGATCATTGATATCGGCGCGAGCATATTGACCGATGCGTGATTCGATTCGATTGGCGATGATGGTGCGCTGCTCAAGCGAGAGGCCCGGAGGTGTGAGCAGACCACCAAAAACGAGATTTCGGTTCCCAGCAGGGAGGTAGTCCATCGGTGGCATGAGCGCGAGGGCTCCGAGGACTGAGGCGAGCGCCATGACGATGATGATCGCGGGGCGCAGTGTCCATCCTTTGATGCCTGTGATCAATGTTCGGATGGTCCATCCAAGGAAGTCGACTGCTTTTTGTCCGATGATGGTGAGTCCGAAGAGGGAGTCGATGGAACGCATGATCGCGGACTTGGATTTCTTGTGGGGCTTGAGCCAACGCGAGCAGGCTGTGGGGATCACGAAGATCGAGACGAGCAGCGAGAGCGATACAGACGCGACGATCGCGATCGCGATGTCGCGGAAGAGCTGTCCTGCTTCCTCGGCGATGGTGAGGACTGGGATGAACACGGCGACGGTGGTGAGGGTGGATGCGAGGATCGCGCCCCAGACTTCTCCACCACCACGCAGCGCGGCGCGCATTGGTTTTTCTCCGAGTCCGATTCGGCGGTCGATGTTTTCGAGGACGACGATGGAATTGTCAACGACCATACCTACAGCGAACGCGAGTCCGGCGAGGGAGACGACATTGAGGGAGCGTCCCAGCGCGAGTAGGATGAGGAAGGTTCCAATGACGGAGATGGGGATCGCGATCGCGATGATGCCGGTTGCTCTCCACGAGCGTAGGAAGACGATGAGGACAAGGGAGGCGATGAAACCACCGATGTAGAGGTTCTGTGTCACGAGCGAGATCGCGGATTTGATATAAATAGTTTCGTCGTAGACCTGGCGTAGACGGAGGTCTGGTCCGACTGGTCCGGCGGCGGAGGACCCTCCGATGTTGGGGAGGATGTCGGACTCGACTTCTTGTAGTCGGACTTTGAGTTCGTCCATGATGTCGATGACATTTGAATCGGATTGGCGGATGAGGTTGATCGCGATCGCGGGACGCGCGAGCGAGCGGATGAAGCCGCGTTTCTTGGTGTATCCGATCTCGACCTCGGCGACATCGCGGACGTAGACGGGGAGTCCGTTCCGATAGGCGATGATGGTGTCGAGGATTTGTTGCGGATCGGTGTAGCGTCCGATCAGGCGGACGCGGTACTCGCGTTTGCCTTCGGAGAGTGATCCTGCGGAGGTGTTCTCGTTCTCGCCTTGGAGTGCTTGGATGACCTGGACATGGTTGAGTCCGCGCTGTGCGAGTGCGACGGGATCGGTGAGGACTCTTGCTTCGCGTTCGCGTCCGCCGTAGATATTGACTTGTGCAACGCCGTCGATGCGTTCGAGGAAGGGTTTGACCTCTGAGTCGAGTGCATCGAAGAGTGTGGTGAGGTCGTATCCGGCATGCTTTGCGAGGTTCTCGTCGTTGAAGTCGACGATGATCCACGCGATTGCTCCCGCGGCGTCGTTGCCTGTCGACTCAATGACTTGGGGTTCGGTGACGCCGTCGGGATAGTCTGGGACCTGGCGCAGCGAGTCGGAGACTTCTTGGAGTGCACGATCGATGTCTGATCCGACGGTGAACTCGAGTGAGATGGAGGTGGTGCCTTCCGATGTGGTGGAGGACATCACATCGAGGTTGGTGGTGTTTTTGAGGAACTCTTCTTGTTCTTTGGTGATCTCGTCGATGATTTCTTGAGGCGAGCGTCCGGGCCAGCTTGTGGTGACGGTGATGATCGGGCGATCAACAGTGGGGGTGAGCTGGATTGGGATCTCGCGCAGGCCGATGAGTCCGGCCATGACGAGGAGGAAGACAGCGACGGTCACGGTAACAGGGCGCGAGATGCACCACGCGAGCATTCCCATGGATTAGCCTTCCGATCCGGATTGGTTTTGTTGTGCGGATTGGTCTTGTGCCGGGGGTGGTCCGCCGTCGATGCCGAGCACGATCATGGGTTGGGTTGGGAACATGCGCTCGTTGCCCTCGATCACGACTTGGACTCCGGGACGGATCATTGGTGAGCGGATCACGACGCGGTCTCCGACACTAAACAAACGAGTAATCGGGGCAAGTGCGGCGGCGCCGTTGTTGTTGAAGTAGACATATTCGCCCGCGGCGTTGCGGAGCACGGCGTCCTTAGAGACGGTGAGCAGGTCCGCTTGGGTTCCTGTCGGGACCATCGCGGTGAGTGACATTCCTGGGCGGAGCACGCTCTCGGGATCCTCTACGAATAGCCGGACCGGGAACAGTCTTGAGAGTGTGTCGGCTTGCGGGACGATCGCGTGAACGCTCGCTCGCATTGGGGTGGGGACACTCGGGAGGCTGATCTCGATGGTTGGTTCGGTTGCTGAGCCGTTCTTGCTGCGTTCGAGTGCTGGGAGGAGGGTTTGTGGGATGTCGATGCGTGCTTCGAGCTCCGACATCGAGACGATGGTGCAGATGGGGTCACCTGTTGAGATCCACTGACCGATCTCTGCTTGTTTGGCGATGACCGTCCCAGCGAATGGGGCTTTGATGGTCATGTCATTGAGTTCTTTTTCAGCGAGCGCGAGACTTGATTTGGATACGGCGAGGTCAGCGCGTGCTTGGGCAAGTTGTGCAGCACGCGATGCAACGAGTGTGCGAGCGGCGTCGAGGTTCGCGGCTCCTGCGGATGCTCGTTTGTCGAGTTCTTCGAGACGAGCAAGGTCTCTGCGTGCTTGCTCAAGATCCGCGACGCGTTGATCGATCAGTGATTGATCCGAGAGGAGTTGAGCTTGGGCGCGTTCGTACTCGAGCTTGGCGCGTTGGTCGTCGAGTTTGGCGATGATCTGTCCTTCCTGGACTTGATCGCCGTCTTCGATGAGGACTTGCAGTGCGAGACCTTCGACTTGGGATGCGAGCTCTGCGGTGCGCCGGGAACGGATCTCTCCGGTGACTGGGCGCGCATCAGCGAGGGTCTCGAGTTTCGCGGTCTCGAGGAACACTTGTGCTGGTGGTGGGCCTCCCTGTGCTTGCGCTGTGCTGGAGATGCCGAGCGACAGGGAAATCAACGGGAGTGCGAGTGTGCTGATGAATCGGGGGGGACGCATGCGTGTCATAAACTGCTCCACACTGGGGACGCGGCGGCGCGCGTGTGCTTGGTGCGCGAACTCAACAATAGACCAGCAGTTCTGTGATGCTGAACGATCGTTTATATTCAAACCATTAAGTCGTGAAAATGTTGCAGCGAAGCACAGCAACAGGGTGTTCGGTCTGGGGTGAACACTTTAGTTTTTGAACTGTTACGCAGCTCCAGTCGCGGCAGGGACTCCGATTCCCTTCCAGTCCACTCCGCGAGGGGTGACGAGATAGAGGTACTCGGTGTTTCGGAGGTGGGTCACCTTTCCGACCTTGGTGCCTGACTGGTTGTGGATACCGATTTGCGCGCCGACATAGCGTTTGTAGTCGTGACCGATGGTGTAGACATTGCCGTGGGGCGCGAGGATGGACTCCATCGTTGCTTTGTCGAGGTAGCCCTCGTTGTTGAAGGAGACGAGTTTGTAGGGGCAGCGGACTTTGTTGATGAAGTCTTGCATCGCGATGATGGATTTGGGTTTGGAGTTGAAATCGGACTTGCGTGTTTTGCAGTCGATTCGTTTGTTGGCGATGCCGTAGGTTTCGGGTTTGTCCCAGCGGACGAGTGATTCCCAGATGTGGTAGTTCCCGAGGTAGGAGTGTTGGTTGTATGGTGGGTCGATGTAGGCGAGGTCGGCGGTAAGCTGACGCGCGGCGTCTTGTGCTTCGAGGTTGGTTGCGTTGCAGGGTCGGTCTGGGAGTGATGGGAGGAGATCGGGGACTCGGAGCTCGAGTGGGTTGTGGGCGCGCGGAGCCCATTTCTTGAGGTAGGCCATCTGGACGCCGGTTGTTGAGTCGACGCGGTCAGCGGCTTCCATGAGGGAGACGAGCATGACGGCTTCGAGCTTGGGATCGAGTGACTTTTGTGCGATGGACTCGCGGATCGCGTCGATGCGGGCGCCGTTGTCGGGTTTGAAGTAGCGGGCGTCTTCGCAGAATGTTTTCGTGAAGTATCCGGCTTGTGGTTTGATGGTGTTGAACTCGGTGACGAGTTGATCGGCGTGGTGGAGGACCTTGTTTCGGTCGGCTTGGACATAGCAGCGCGCGAGGCAGTGCGCATAGGTTGCGTAATCGTTGGCGGTGACCTGATATCCTTGCGCTTTGAGCGCATGTCCTACGCGTGAGGTTCCGGAGAAGAAGTCGACGACGGAAGTGACACCTTCGAGTGATTCGATCATCTCGATGATGTTGGGGATGAGTGTTCTTTTGGATCCGATGTATTTAACCACGCCGGGGTATCGGCATGATTGGTGATGGTTCGTGAATAGGTGTGCGGGTTCTTGTGGTTGTTATGTATCGAGCGTGTTGGGGTCTTTGACATCGCGTGAGAGGGCGCGGAAACCGAGCGTCCCACACAGGGTGATCACGAGTCCGACGGCGAAGACGAGCGATCCTTCTCCGGGCCATTGTGATTCGTAGAGCGAGTAGAGCGCGACTCCGATGAACGGCGCGGTGAGTCCGCGGACGCCGGTGAGTGTGACATGGACCGCCATGTAGTCGGTCGCTCGGTCGGGTTTAACATAGTTGAGGTGTCCGAGGTTCCACGCGAGGGCGCCTCCTCCGAACGCGATGCCACGCGTGACGGATGCGGCGTACAACAGCCAGAGCGTGTTGGTCTGAGCCGCGGCGAGCGCGAGGATGAAGGTGATGACGAAGACCCACGAGTGGAAGGCGCGGAAGGTGACGATGTGTACGCGGTCGAGGAATCGCGCCCAGAACGGGATGAAGATCGGCATCATCAGCAGCGGGATGACCTGTGTGAGGAGTAATCCTGGGAGGTAATCGAGCGCGAACTGTTCTTTCGCGATGATGACAAAGGGCGCCCAGGACATCATGTTCCCGATCCCTATCATGAACTGGCAGGTCTGGTAGCGCCGGTACTCGCGGTCGTCGATCATGACGCGGCTGATCGCTTTGAGCAGCGATGGGATCGCGGCGACGGGGCTGGACGCGTCCTTGGTCTGCGCTTGCTCGCGCGCGAGGATGGTGGATTCGGTGCGGACCTTGATGCGTGCGTAGGCGCCGACTCCGATGAGGGCGATGACGCCGAAGATGGGGATGAGGATGCGGTAGGAGTTCTCGGATTGCTGCATCGCGTATCCCAGTCCGATCGCGATGAGCGAGGAGATGGTGACGGAGACGGCTTGGAACTTCCCGGTCATGCGGGCGCGGCTGGTGGGATAGTTGACTCCCCAAACGGTGGAGCGGATGGTGACGACTCCTGCGAGGCAGATGCGGGCAATGAACGCGGCGATCACGATGATGATCAATCCGAGTGGAGTCTTTGGTGCGAGCGCGATCGCGGTGATTGAGATCACGACGAGGAGTTGGAGGCCGGTGATGAATGGGATTTTGCGTCGACCTGAGACGGCGATGGCCCAACCGAATGAGGTGATGTTGGCGAGTGCGGGCGCGGCGATGAGGGCGGCGACGAGGTAGTTGAGGAGCGTATCGGGGACGACGCCGTCGTAGAGCTTGCGGACGATGAATCCGATGACAGAGCCTTCGGTCGCGGCGATTGCCCAAGGGAGAAAGAAGGAGGCGCGGAGCTCGCGCGCGTAGTTGGCGCGGGCGAGCCAGGGCATGGCTGAGGGATGGAAGGAGAGGAATCCGAGCAGGACGAAGCGGACTGGGGAAGCGACACGAGTGAAAAAGCTGGGGGAAGACCCCGCGGCATCCCCCTCAGGATTGCTCGATTCGTTGGGCGATTTGCTCACTGGAGAGTTGTAGACCAGCGACGCGCGGAAAGCGCGGATATTGTGCGTCCATGTACACACTCACACAGATTGATCGGGGCGTTGGGGTTGAGGTCGATGGCGGCGTGCTTCCGGTGACTCAGATCATCGGGATCGGACGCAACTACGCGGAGCATGCGCTCGAGCAGGGGGCGGAGATCCCGGATCATCCGCTGGTGTTCTGCAAGAACATCAACGCACCGATCCTGGATGGGGAGGACATCGTGATCCCGGCGATCGCTCGCGATGAGTGCTTTGGCGGGAACCAGACGGACTATGAGGCGGAGCTCGCGGTGATCCTTGGGCGCGATGTGAAGGACGCGACGGAAGAGAACGCGATGGAAGCGGTGCTTGGGTACTGCTGCGCCAACGATGTGTCGGCGCGGTGGTGGCAGAAGAAGGGGTCGGGGGGGCAGTTCAATCGTGGGAAGTCGTTTGATACTTTTTGTCCGCTTGGGCCGAGCGTTGTGGCGGCGGCGGAGATTGCTGATCCGCATGCTCTTGGGATTGTGTGTAGGGTCAATGGGGAGGTGATGCAGAACGCGAATACGAGTCAGATGATGTTTCCGATTCCGAGACTCATCGCGATGCTCAGCAGCGGGACGACGCTTGCGGCGGGGACGGTGATCCTGACTGGGACTCCCAGCGGCGTGGGGATGGCGCGGGATCCTCAGGTGTGGCTGAGCGATGGGGATGTGGTTGAGGTTGAGATCGAGTCGGTGGGGGTGCTGACAAACCGGGTTCGGTTCGGTTAGATGTCGCACGCTTCGGCGGACTCTTGCTTCCATTTGATGGAGCAACCGATCGGATCGGTGTGGGGATTTGAGATTGGTTTACCGGCGAGATGCTCGTCGAGCGCGGCTTCGAGGTCGTGGGTGGTGATGTCTTCCGGGACACGCGGGGAGTCCACGGCTCGTCCGGAGTAGATCAGCTTGCGGTCTTTGTTGAACACGAAGTAGTGGGGGGTTTTGGTCGCGCCGTAGGCGCGGGCGATGTCTTGGGATTCGTCGCGGAGGTAGAGCCATGGGAAGTTGTGCTCGTTCATGCGCTTGATCATGTTGTCGAAGTTGTCTTCGGGATGGGACTGGGCGCTGTTGGCGTTGATCATGACGAAGCGGACGCCTTGGGGGGTGTACTTGTTGACAGTCGCTCGCGTGCCCTCGTCGGAGTTGTAGACATAGGGGCAGTGGTTGCAGTTGAAGGAGATGACGAGGGTGTCTTCGGTGAAGTCGGAGAGGGAGTAGGTTTTGCCTTCGGTGGCGGGGAGGGTGAAGGTTGGGGCTTGGTCGTTGAGGGTGAGCATTTGAGTTTCCTTCGTTTGTTGTTCTTATCCGAAGATGCGTTGGCGTCCGAGTGATTTGCGGATGTCGGCGAGCTGCCCGAAGTGCAGCGATGGGTGGTGGGCGATGAAGTCGAGGCATTGAGCAACGGTCCCAAAGTGAGGCTTCCACTCTTCGGGACATCCCAGAGCCGGTCTTTGAAGATCGGCTTCTGATATCGAGTCGAGGTATGCGTAGGTTTCGGTTCGTGCGGTGTCGTAGTCCTTGAACAGTTGATCGAAACTCGGGTAGATCGATGGGTCGGTGGATGGATCTCCCTCGGCGTCGAATGTTTCTTTGTGATGCGCGAGTGTGCAGGTGTCTTTGCCTTGGATCATCTGGTGAATCATGACAGATTCAATGTATGCGAGGTGTCCGAGGATCCAGATGGCGTGGTTACCACCATTGATGGTGGGTTGTGCGAGCGGTTCATCTTTGAGGTCGTGGATGAGCACGAGCGACATCTCTTTGGAAGCGGTCATGGACATGCGGATGTAATCGATTGTGTGCATTGGTGTTTCTCAAAATTCTGGCGAGATTGAGTACCGTAATTATTCTGCTGCGGAGTTTAATTCATTTGCGTATCGAACTCTGCTAGTAGGTTACTGCAAACGCGACATCAAATCATCTATCGAACTGAGCCAATCCTGATCTGGTTCATCAGAATCACTTGCTTCAATCCATAGTGATCGACTCTCAGATTGTTCGTCGTTTCGTATTTTCTGGACTGCCTCGATCGTTCTATTGATAATCTGCGGATCAGGTTTTTGTCCTTTTAGTGAGAGCACCCATTTGGTGATTTGCTCGGGCGGGTCGGACATTGGACGATTGATCGCCGCAGCAATGCATTCTGCTGCGGCGATTGCTTCGTCACATTCGGTGCATTCTAAATACTGATCCGAGCTGAGTAGTTTATCAATGGCTGTGAGAGGGAATGTAAATGGATCTTTCTGCTTTCCCAAGAGTGATCTCTTGTGAGGTTTGAGATCCCAGATCCAATCCGCAGCGGTGTCATTTTCAAAGCTTCCATGGCCCCATGTACCCATTGAAATACTCCTTATGTATGAAGTAGAGGATAGAAAGAAAAACCGACCCGTTTGGGTCGGTTTGGTGGTTGGAATAATAAATTTGTTTAAGTCTTTGGTCCGCCGGAGAGGATGTCGGCTGGGAGGTCGTACTTCGTGTCGTTCTGACGGAAGAGTTTGGCGAGCTCGGTTGCTTTCGCGTCGTATGCGTCCTTGTCGGCCCAGGTGTTGCGCGGGTTGAGGACCTCGTCTGGGACATTCGGAACGGTGGTCGGCATGTGGAGTCCGAAGATTGGGTGCTCTTGGGTTGGAACGCTGGAGAGCGAGCCGTCGAGGATCGCGGTGACCATGGCGCGGGTGTACTTGAGCGAGAAGCGTTCTCCGGTGCCGTAGGGGCCTCCTGACCACCCTGTGTTGAGGAGCCAAACATTGGCGCCGTGTTCGTTGGTGCGCTCGGCGAGCATCTTGGCATATTCTGCGGCCGGACGCGGCATGAATGGGCCTCCGAAGCATGGAGAGAAGCTCGGGATTGGATCGGTGACACCTGCTTCGGTACCAGCGAGTTTGGAGGTGTAGCCGTTGATGAAGTAATACATCGCTTGCTCTGGTGTGAGCTTGGAGACTGGGGGCATCACGCCGAACGCGTCTGCGGTGAGGAAGATGACATTCTTTGGATGTGAGCAGACGGAGGGGATGATCGCGCCGTCGATGTAATCGACTGGGTAGGTCACGCGTGTGTTCTGAGTGACCGAGACATCGTTGTAGTCTGGGATGCGGGTGTGCTCGTCGATGATCGTGTTTTCGAGCACAGATCCGAAGCGGATCGCGTCCCAGATTTCTGGTTCGGTTTCGTGGGTGAGTCCGATGACTTTCGCGTAGCAGCCTCCTTCGAAGTTGAAGACGCCGTTGGGACCCCAGCCGTGCTCGTCGTCGCCGATGAGACCTCGGTTTGGATCAGCGGAGAGCGTGGTCTTTCCTGTTCCGGAGAGACCGAAGAAGAGTGCGACATTGGAGGTGTCTTGCTTGTCGACATTGCAGGAGCAGTGCATCGGGAAGACCCCTTGGTCCGGCATGTCGTAGTTCATCGCGTAGAATAGGCCCTTCTTCATTTCACCGGCGTACTCGGAGCCGATGATGACAACGGTTTTCTTCTCGAGTGATTGGGCGATGATGATGGGTGTGTCGTGTCCGAGTTCCGCTTGCTCTTCGGGAGTCAGCTTGTGGCATCCTGCGTTGATGACTGTCCAGTCGTGCGACCATGAGCCGTCGCCGGAGTCTGATGCGGAACCTGGTTTGATGAAGAGTGTTTCAGCGAAGAGTGCGTGCCACGCTTTGGTGGTGAGCACCTGAACACCGAGTCTGTGCGAGGTGTCGGCGCCGACGAAGCCTTCGAAGACGAAGATTTCTTCTTGCGTGTTGAGGTAACGGGTCGCGATCTCGACGGCTTTGTCGAACTGGACTGGGGTGATGGGCATATTGACCTTGCCCCAATCGATGTCGTCATGGATTGCTGGTGTGTCTTCAAGGCGTTTGTCTGTTGGGGAGCGTCCGGTGCGATCTCCTGTGAAGACATTGACGGCTCCGTTTGCGGCGAGTTTGCCTTCACCTCGTGCGAGGACGATCTCGACGAGTTGGGCCGTGGAGAGATTGGTGTGTGTTGTTTTGGCGCCGAGGTCGAGTCCAGGGATACTGATGGTGCTCATGAATCGTTTCCTGCGTCTAGCAAGGGCACTTTTGGGTGCTCCAAGTTTGTGTGGCGCCTGTGCCGGGGGATCCGTCGCAGCGGCGTCGCGTCACGAAATTTGGGTATGAATCGTAGACACTGAAGGGGTAAAAGTGGTTGAAAAGGTGGTCAATGGGGGGTGACTTTCGGTGTGATTGTCGGCTATCCTTGGGGCCGGGACTTGCTTTGCGGGTCTTTGAGTTGGTGGACGTAGCTCAGTTGGTAGAGCACCTGGTTGTGGTCCAGGATGTCGCGGGTTCGAGCCCCGTCGTTCACCCTTTCCAATCTTGTATTGCAGAATGTTCGAAACGCGTGTGCATTGGCACTCGCGTTTGTTTGTTTTTGTGATGATTTGAGGTTTAAGCGGCCTCATTGAACTGGGATTGGGCTTTTCGTAACTGTTCCGCGCACAAATCGAGCAGGTCTGCCTTGTCGGCGGGTTTGGCGAGGTACGCATCGCATCCGGCTTGTAGGCATCGCGTGCGATCATCGGCGGTGCTGTAAGCGGTGACGGCAATGATTGGAGTGGTGATCCCATCTTCTCTGAGGATCGCGGTGGCATCGAATCCGTCGAGGACAGGCATCTGCATGTCCATGAGGATGAGATTGAAGGGGGCGTCCGATTGGCTGGCGCTGAGCACTTTGTCAACGGCTTGTTGGCCGTCGGCTGCGAGTTCCACGCTGCATCCTGCTTTGGTGAGGTGACGCGGGAACAGTTGGTGGATGTCATCGTGATCATCGGCAATGAGCACACGCTTGGATACGAGTATGTCATGGTGGGAATCTGACGATTCATCGATCGGGTTCGAGGTTGCTGCGAAGGAGTATTCTCCAGGATCGATCGTGAGGGTCGCGTAGCATCCAGCGCCTGATGCGGATTCGATCGCGATATCTCCTCCGAGTTGCTTTGCGAGGGCGCGTGCGATGGTGAGTCCGAAGCCGTGATGGTCTTGGGTGTTGCTTTCGCTTTCGTCGATGCGATGGAATGCATCGAAGATCCGAGGGATGTGCTCGTGGTTGATCCCGATCCCGGTATCGACGATCCGGATAATGAGTTGATCCTGTGTTGACTCTTGATGAATGGTTTGCTCCAAGGACGCTTGGATGTTTACCGATCCGGATTTGGTGTACTCGATCGCGTTGTCGATGAGTTTTTCGAGTATGCGATTGAGGTGGAGTTCGTCGGTGGTGATGGAAGTGGGGCACGACTCGTCGAGTTGGACTTTGAGCGTGAGCCCCTTGTTGAATGCAAGGGTTTGGTAGCGATTCTCGATTGAGTCGAAGAGTGCTCGGAGATCGGTGGGTTGGGAGTTGTTGCTGAAGGTGTCCGCATTGATCGAGGAGATCTGGAGGATGTCATCGACGAGCGTGTTGAGTCCATTGCTTGCGGTTTCAATGTCTTGTTCGTGTTCTGCTTTGGTTTCTTCGTTCTGCTGTGCGTTCAAGAGCTTGGATGCAACTCCCATGATGGTGTTCATCGGCTTACGGATCTCTTGAGCGAGTGAAGCGAGCAGGCTCCAGCGGTGCGACGCTTCTGCTTGAGCGTCAACAAGCTGGGACTTGAGGTATAGTTGGGTTGCATGCATCGAGCGGATCTTGGGGGCGATCACAAACACTGGGAGCGCGAGCAGTATCATCATGAGCAAGAAGCACAGTCGCTGGATGCTTGCGATTGATTGCTTTCTGAACTGGATTTCATGTGATTTGTAGAGTGTGTTGATCTGCGTGATTGAATCGATATACGCCGGGAACTGCTCGCGGATGGATTGAGCGGAAGCGAAGACCCTGCTTTGGGTGCTGTGGCTGATGTACGGCGCTCGGCGGACAATGCTGTCGGTGACCAGCTTAAGCTCGTTGAAAGACTGCGTGATCTGGGATTTGTTGTACGCGATTCGATCAAAGTGATCAGCAATGCTGAGTCCAGATTCGTCTTTGATACTTTGGTTGATCCGATTGACGCTGAGTTCTTGGTGGGTGGTTATCCACTTGTTGTATTGCTCGGTAAATGTGGTAATGGAGGGGTCGATCATGTCCCAACTCTCTGTACGCAGCGCAAGATCGATGTCGTCGATCGTGCTTACGAACTGAATGCTGAGCACGGCTTGATCGCTGGAGAGGTCAACGAGCTTCTGATTGTGTGGGCTGTGGATTGATCCGAGTTTGATCATGACGATCAGAGCAAGCACGAAAATGCCTGTGATCGAAACGCTTGTGGCGATACCGATCGTTGACACGAGCGTGTGCAGCTTGGTTCGCAAGAGCTTGATTAGTGGTGGGGTGGGCATGTTACTTACGCAGCGATACTGTTGAGGGCTTTACAGATTGATGTGATTTCACTCAGTTCATCGGCGAGGTGTTTGATAGATCCTTCTGCCGCGGTCTGTTCGGTCATGGTGTCGATCGCGGTTTTCATGGAGTTGAGTCCGAGGAGCGGTGCGAGAAGTTTGATGCGTTGACAGGATTGGTGGACATCCTGCTGGTTGTCGACGCGGACTTGTTGATCGAGTGTGACCCCGAGCTTAGCGATCTCCATGGTGAGGACCTGTCGTGTTTCTGGTGAGATACACGAGCGGATATTCTCAAGGGATTCTGGTGTCCATTCGTTGAATACAAACTCTCCGATCGAGCAGAGGAGTGTTTGGTCGTCGACGGGCCAAGGGAGGACCATGTCTCCGCCGCAGGCGTTGATCACATGCAGGTCTAGTGGGTTTTTGGGTTGTCCTACAAGGATGATCGGGTTCGAGTAGCCGTCTTCGCGGATGCTCCGGACGAGTTCAGCGAGGTTTGTTGGATCATCGCTGACACGGAACATGAGCATGTCCTGGTCCTTTGATTTTTCAACCGCTTCTTCCTTGGTCTTTGCGAATGTGTAACAGAGGTTTGAGGGGAGAAGGTATTGACGGAGTAGCGAGGAGAACTCGGTTTCTGTGGAATAGACCAGGAGTTTGATGTTCATCTGTTCTGGATCGACTCGCTCTCTTGCGTGGAGCAGGAGGTCCTCGTCTTGGATGAGGAAGTTGCGGAGTTTGACTTCTTCGTCGAACTTGATTCCGACCTCATGGACTCGTCCACCTCGGTGTTCGCATCTGGTGACCGTTCCATGGCGTGGGACAACCATTCCTTGTGCATCAAGCAGGTCGACGGTAACGAGCGTGCCGTTGTACATGAAGCTTGAGTGGAGGATCGAGACACCGCCTTGCGATAGGTTTCTAGTTGCGACGACAAGGGTCCGTGCGTTGTGTCCCTCGGATTCGATATGCAGATTGATCTTGGGGTGGGCGTATCCGAGGCGTCGGTAAATTCTTTTGGCGCTCGGCTTGCCTTTGCTTGAGCTTTCGTCGAGTTTTTCGATGAGGCGCTGGTACAGCAAGCCATCAACAGAGAGGGTATTGCGTGTGTTGGTCGCGACGCGCGGTTTGTCCATGAAGTCGTAAGCCATGATGATGTTCTCTCAAGCAGTCCGAAGACTAGGGTGTGGTGTTTGTGCTATCGGGTGAGTGGTGTGGTGTGTGCGGTTATTGGTGATCTATGCAACGGCTTTGGGCTTTGCCTTGATTCTCCTGCATGCGATGATGAGTTGTCTGATATCTGCTGCTGCGTCACGGACGGCTGTGCCTTGCATGAGGGCGCATTCGGTCTGGACGGCGAGTTGTCCGATGCTCTCGAATCCGAGGGGCGCCGCGGAGCAAGCAAGGGACCTACAAATGTTGAGACAGTTGTCGTAATCCGAGTCTTGGAGTGAGCGCTCGAGTGTCAGGATCATGCGTGAGAGATCACTGAGGAACTTCGATAGGATCTCGTACGCGGGGTCCTCAGTCGGAAGGGTGGAATACAGGGGGCCTGTATCACCATCAGCGAGGAGAAACTCAGCGAGCGCCTGGAGCAGTCGTTCTCGCGTGAATGGCTTTGTGATGAGTCCTGAAGCGCCTGCCATCCGCATCTCATCGCGGACATTTTGCGATGTGTCAGAGGTCATCACGAGGACGGGTGAATCGATGCCTTCCCCGCGGAGTGAAGCGAGGATGTCCGAAGCGGAGTGGCCTTCGATCGCGAACTCTGTCAGGATGAGTTCGCATCCCTTCTTGGCGCGTTGGACTGCAGTTTCAGGTGTGTCGGCGACCGAGATGGACAGACTGGTTTCTTCGAGGAGTCTGATGAGGAGTTGCTGATCGAGGTCTGAGCTGGTGATCAGGAGGACTGTGCCATGGAGACCTGTGGGGTCAATGCACTCAAGGGAGTAGGCTTCCTGCATCGGATCGAGTCCGAGCAGTTCCTTGGTCGAGACTTCTTTGTCGAACTCGATCCCGATCTCGTGGACTTTCCCACCGAGATGGTCGCAGCGTTTGACTGTGCCGTTGATCTCGAGCTTATTGCCACCTTCGAACTCCGCGGTGATGTTGCAAACCGATCCAGGATAGATGAATGAGGAATGGAGGATGGAGATCCCGCCTCGCGAGATGTTGCGTGTTGCGACTGGGAGTGTGACCTTGGATCCGGAGGTGTGTTCGATGGTGAGATCGGCGCGGACAATCCTGAACTCCCAACGGACAAACTCTCGGCATGCGTTTTTGCTCAATGGACGCTCGCGTTCGATTTTATCGAGCAGCGCGTGGAGCTCTCGGATCCCGAGTCGCAGCGTGTTGGTTTGGCTTTCGTCCATTCGATCATTCCGGCGAGCGTGTGTGAGCGGCTCAAAATGAGCCCGTGGATGCACAAGCAGGAACATCGGGGGATTGGATAGGGTGAATTACTCCAGTCGCAATCGTGCTCAAAAGTCGCCGAAATGGGGTCCGATACCCACGATCGACGCGTCCGGTTACTCCGGGAATGTGGGGTATGCGGGGCGCGGAATTGAGTGGGTGATCACCCAGTTGTGGCGATCAGTTGAACGGCCTTGTATGTGTTATACATCGAGGTTCTTGACTTCGAGTGCGTGGTCCTCGATGTACTTTCTGCGAGGCTCGACCTGTTCACCCATCAGCAGCGAGAACAGCATGCTCGCTTCTTCAGAAGCGTGCTCCCACTGGACGCGGTAGAGCGTCCGCTTGGTGTCATCCATCGTGGTTTCCCACAGTTGCTCGGCGTCCATCTCACCCAGACCTTTGAATCGCTTGATCTCCATCCCGCGCCGACCAATTTGGTGGAGCGCTTCGAGGATCGATGGGATGTTCGCGGCTTCGACTGTGCGGGATTGTGAGACTGTTTCGCCGTCTTCGTTCTTGGTAGCGGAGGTTTTTTCGGTAACCCACGCGAATCGTGCAGGGAGGTTCTCTCCTGTGACGGATTCTTCTTGGACCAAGCCGTAGTCGTTGATGTCGAGTCCGAGCTCGGCGAGGTTTTTGAAGATCGAATCGAGCTCGCGGTTCTCGTGGAGTTCGCGGAGCGTTGCTTGTGGCGCATTGTCCTGCTTGAACTTCGCGGCGTACTCTGGAGAATCGGGATCAAGCGCCGGTGTGTCGTCGTCTTCCTCCTCGATCCCGGCGTCTTGTGTAAGGCGCCATCCTTTGGACTCGAGGAGCTGGAGTGCTTCGGATTCAGACCACGCGTAGAGGTCCTCGGCTTGGGATGTGAGTTTGTGAGTTGGGAGCACGCCCTCTTTGCGAGCTTCGAGTAGGTCGATGAACTTCACCCCACGACGCTCAGCAATGGTGACGAGGTCACCCAGACGGGTGAGCAGTTGGATTGCTCTCCGGGCGTCCTGTCCTGAGATCGATGTGATGACATTGGGTTCAATGCCGGGCTGTGCGGATTCGATGTCGCGGACTTGGAGGACTGAGCCGTCGAGTCCGAGATCGGTGAGCGCGTTGTCGAGGGTGCGTTCGTTCAGGACGAACTGGGACTTCTTTCCACGCGTGATCTGGTAGAGCGGGGGCTGAGCAATGTAGACATGTCCGCGCCGGATGAGCTCGGGCATTTGGCGGAAGAAGAAGGTGAGCAGGAGCGTGCGGATGTGCGATCCGTCCACATCCGCGTCGGTCATGATGATGACCTTGCCGTAGCGGAGTTTGGTGATGTCGAAGTCGGCGCCGATCCCGCATTTGAGCGCGGCGATGAGCGTGCGGATTTCCTCGAATCCGAGGACCTTGTCGATGCGTGCACGCTCGACATTGAGAATCTTTCCCTTGAGGGGGAGAATCGCTTGGGTTTCCACATCACGGCCTTGGGTCGCTGAACCACCTGCGGAATCACCTTCCACGATGAAGAGTTCGGCGCGATCGAGGTCTTTGGTTTTGCAGTCGCGGAGTTTGTGCGGCATGGACCCTGAATCGAGCGCGGTCTTGCGGCGTGTGAGTTCGCGTGCTTTGCGTGCCGCTTCGCGTGCTTGGGCGGCGACGATGCCTTTGAGGCAGAGTTTCTTCGCGTCGGCGGGGTGTTCTTCGAGCCAGTTGTTGAGGGCTTCTTGGAGCGATCCGGAGACGAAGGACTCGATCTCTGGGTTGAGGAGTTTTTCCTTCGGCTGGTTGTTGAACTGCGGATCGGGGAGCTTGACGGAGATGATCGCGATGAGTCCTTCGCGGAGGTCGTCACCCGATGGGTTGGGGTCTTTCTCTTTGAGGATCCCGGTGCGCTTCGCGTAGCCGTTGAGCGTGCGGGTGAGCGCGGTTTTGAAACCTT
>WUAJ01000090.1 GCA_009827215.1 Phycisphaeraceae bacterium | reverse complement strand
CCGAAGTCTTCGTCTTCCCAGTTGTATGCGCCGCCTCCCGGAGGATCACCGCGGAGTGCGAGGATGGCCGTGATCCCGCGTTCGGCGTACCCCTCAAGGATCTCGTCGATTTCACCGACACTGTGCTGTACGCAAGTCAAGTGAGGCATCGTGACAAGCCCCGTTCGTTCTTTGACACGGTGCACCACATCGCGAGTGAGTTTGCGAGTGGAACCTCCAGCGCCGTAGGTGATCGAGACGAACGAGGGATTTAGCCCTTCGAGTTTTTGGATATGTTCAAACAGACGATCAGCGCCCGCCGCATCCTTCGGCGGAAAGAACTCAAACGAGAATGTCGTTCCGCTCGCGAGCAGTGAGCTGATCATAAACAGCCGCCCACTCTTTCGAGCAGGCGCCTGGACCTCATCAATAACGGTAGTGGTCAGGTTTGTACGGTCCATCGACCGGGATATCGAGATATTCAGACTGATCCTGCGAGAGCTTGGTCAGCTTCGCACCGAGCTTGTCGAGGTGCAGACGAGCGACCTGCTCATCGAGGTGCTTCGGAAGCACATAGACCTTGTTCTCATAGTTCTCAAGGTTCTCAGCAAGCTCGATCTGAGCGATGACCTGGTTGGTGAAGCTCGCACTCATCACGAAGCTTGGGTGACCAGTTGCGCAGCCGAGGTTGAGCAGTCGCCCTTCCGCTAGGACGAGGATGCTCTTGTTCTGCGACTTGAACAGGAACTCGTCGAACTGAGGCTTGATGTTGATCCGCTCAACATCCGGATCCTTCTGGAGCTTCTCCATCTGGATCTCGTTATCAAAGTGGCCGATGTTTCCGACGATCGCCTTGTTCTTCATCCGCTTCATGTGATCGAGCGTGATGATGTCCTTGTTGCCGGTCGTGGTGATGAAGATATCAGCAGTATCGATGAAGTCCTCGAGCGTCTTGACCTCGTGTCCTTCCATCGCTGCTTGCAGCGCACAGATCGGATCGATCTCGGTGACCACAACACGGCAGCCCTGCCCCTTGAGCGACTGGACGCAACCCTTGCCGACATCGCCGTAGCCACAAACGACCGCAACCTTGCCCGAGAGCATGACGTCCGATGCACGGTTGAGTCCGTCAATCAGCGAGTGACGGCAGCCATACACATTGTCAAACTTGCTCTTGGTAACCGAGTCGTTGACGTTGATCGCTGGGAACGGGAGCTTGCCCGCGTTGGCAAGTTGGTAGAGGCGATGCACACCAGTGGTGGTCTCTTCCGAGATGCCGCGGATCTCAGGGGTGTTCTTGGTGAACCAACCCGGATTGCTATCTATGGTGGAGCGGATGGTCGCGAGGACATGCTTCCATTCTTCTGGATCGTTCTCTGCATCGAACTCTGGGACAACACCAGTGGTTTCGTAGTCCAGACCATTGATCATGAAGAGTGAGGCGTCGCCGCCGTCATCAACGATCTGGTCAGGACCTGAGCCGTCGGGCCAAGTGAGCGCCTGCTTGGTGCACCACCAGTACTCTTCGAGGGTCTCGCCCTTCCATGCGAAGACCGGAGTGCCCTTTGGGTTCTCAGGGGTACCGCCGTTCTCTGGACGACCGACCACGACCGCTGCTGCGGCAAAGTCTTGGGTTGAGAAGATATTGCACGAGCACCAGCGGACATCGGCGCCAAGCTCGGTCAGCGTTTCGATGAGCACCGCGGTCTGCACAGTCATGTGCAGCGAGCCCATAAGCTTGAGTCCCTTGAGTGGTTTCTTGCTGCCGTATTGCTCGCGGAGTGCCATAAGTCCAGGCATCTCGTGCTCAGCAAGGCGGAGTTCCTTGCGTCCGTGCTCGGCTTCGTTCAGATCACGGACCTTGAACTGGAGTCCGTTGATCTCATCAATCGTCAGTGTCGATTCAGTCGCTGTTGCGGTCATTATCAAATCCTTTCGTGCACCTTCCGTATTGTGTGGTGCTGTTGTACTTGTTCAGCGATCCAAGACGGATCGAAGTAATCTCTGTTAAATCCAGGCCACCGCAGCGAAGAGTGGGGGGCCGGAACTGTTGACATCGGGACGAAGCGGATTCACAAGCACACGCTCGAAACCAGCTTGTTTGAGCAGTTCTGTGATCTGCTCATCGTTGAAACCGAGATGGACATGCCCCATTGCGCGTCGGTAGTCTTCGTTGGTATGGGCACACATATCAACAATGAGGACAACCCCTCCGCCGCGTTCACTGGTCACAATGCGACGCATCTCACGCATCGCGATGACCGGATCGGAGAGGTGGTGAGCCACAAGCATACAGACCGCCGCATCAACACTCTCTTCGTCCAGTGGTAACTCGTCGAGTTCTCCTTGGATGAACGAAATGTGTTCGGTGCGGATGCCTGCATTCTCAAGTCGCGCTTGCGCACCCTGGAGCATTTCCTCAGATTGATCGATCGCGATGATCTGCTCGACCCAACCCGAAAGCAGCTCGGTACAGTTCCCTGTGCCGCATCCAAGATCAGCGACACGCCAAGTCGGATTGAGCAATCCAAGCAGTGCTTGATCCGTGAAGTGCTGACCAAAGAGTTCGCCTCGAACCTCGTCCCACTGTCCCGCCATGCGTCCGAAGAAAGAACTCGAATCCGCAGCCCGCTCGCTGAGCACAGCTTTGACTCGCAGGTCATCACCTGAAGCTTCTGGGTCGCTCTCAAGCTCATCACGAACCGCTATCCAAACACCACGCATCGCCATAGGGAGCTCGTCGAGTACGACTCTGTAGTATGTCGCCGGTCCGACAGATCGGCGCACGACCCAGCCCCCTTCACTGAGTACCTTGAGATGTCGTGAGCCAGAGGATTGCGGGATCTGAATCACGCGGATCAACTCACCAACGGCAAGCTCGTGCTGACAGAGCACACGCATCATCCGAAGCCGGATGGGATCACTCAACTGGTTGAGTGACTCAGCAGGGGAGATTTGGGCTGTTTGACGCGTGGATTCTTGCATAGTCCGTTCATCCGAATATTCGGATATAGGTTAGCATTCGACGCAAGAATCGTCAAGTTCATGCCGCAGAACACGCTGCAATCTTCAGAATTCTGATCAATCCACGGTCGGTTCAAGCGCCAACGATGGTCCCGGAATAACTCCGAGTCCAAGGAATCGTTGGTTCAGCTCATCAGAGGCAGGATCAAACCACAGTGCCTGGCGCAGCGCTTTGATCTCCAAATCCCGATCACCGATCTGTTTCGCGAGATCCGCCATAGCTATGTAAGGTTCCGGAGACTCATTTCCGGCGTAAATCATCGCCGACTGAATTGCAAGCTTCGAATCGTCAAGGAGTCCAACACGCCGAGCATACTCTGCGAGTCGCAGATATCCCGTTCCATCCTCGCCTTCGTTGACCGTTTCTCGCATCAACTGCATCATGTCATCAGTCCGACCTGCCAAAATGAAGGTGTCGCCGAGCTTTTCGATGTACTGTACATTCGCAGGACGCAGATCATGAGCCGTGGTAAGGTGTCCGATTGATTCTGTGTACATACCGAGTTCGGACTCAACTCGTCCAAGCTCGAACTGTGCTGAGTGCGAATGCGGACGACGATCAACATACTCCTGCCAGAGTGCGAGAGCTTGCTGCATGTCACCAGCACTCTCTGCACGCTTGGCACGCATAGACAGATCGTTCAGAGCGAAGGTTCGCTTGACTTTCTGAGTAGGACCGCAAGATCCGAGTATCAGAGCAATGGACGAAACAGCGAGGATGACAATCGATCGGTTCAGCATGGTCGACTCCAATAGGTTTCCAGTATTGAATATAGCGTGACCGCTCCCAAATCACCACATCCCAGCGAGTTCACACCTCAAGATTCCAGCCCGATGGTGGTTCTCCGTCACACCCTTCCAGACGGGAGTTCTCACTTCGATTGGATGATAGAGCATCCACAAATACGATCAGAACACCGGCTCATCACCTTCCGATGCGAGTCCAATCCCAGCCAGTTCGAGCTCTGCGAGATCGAGAAACTTCCAGACCATCGAGCAGTCTATCTGGACTTTGAAGGTGAGTTAACAGGAAATCGGGGGGTGGTTATCCGAGTTGCTCAAGGCCGAGTCCGATTCATCACGCCTCTCACAGGACCCGATGAGTTCCCCAAACGAACGGAGGCATTGATCCAATGGGATGAGCCAGACCACCCCGCATTCAGGTATAAGTTCGAGTTCCAGCGGGACAACATCTGGAGTGTTTGCAAGCAACAGTTTTGACTCGCATGTTGTTTGGATTTTTGATACACTGTCCAGAGCAAGGAGAACACCCATGATTCATGGCCCACTCTATGACCCACTCCCGCCGGGATATTCTGGACCTGTAAAGAAGGAGCCAGAGAAACCTGAGAAACCAAAGAAGGAGGAAGAGTCGCTCGGATTAGACGACACCCTCCCGATTGATCTTGCCGCTGAGTCAGTTGCTCCAGCGCAACCTGGACAATCCAAGATCACAACCTTCGAGCAGAAACTCAGTGCGCGTCGACACGAGGATGAATGGGCTCGCTCTCCCAATGTGACCGGCACAGGCGCGATCCATGTCAAGAGCTTTCACTGTCGTTTGACCGGTGACTCGCTTGAGTTTCTCGACCGCCAGATCAATGAATGGCTCGATGCACATCCGCAATACGAGGTCAAGATGGTCACCAGCGCAATGGGCACCTGGTCGGGCAAGCTCAAAGAACCAAACCTTATCGTCAATGTGTGGGTCTGATGCGCTGCTCGCTCAGCTCCATCACAGTTCTCTTGTTGTGCCTGTGCTTCCAATCGCAAAGGGTCATCGCTCAGGTAGAGCCCAAGCCCATGCCAGAGATCAGCGTTCCGGATGCTGATCAACTGATCCCGGCTGTGCTCCACAAGGTTATCGATGGTGATTCGGTTGAGCTGTTCGTTCAAGGCCAAATCATCCATTACGAACTCGTGGGTGCTGATGCGCCTGATGTGATCGAGGATGCGGAAGCACCACTTTTTGGTAGTGAAGAAGCACGCGACTTTCTTCAATCGTTGCTTGTAGGCGAGCAGCTCGCGGTTCTACCTGATACACGCAAGCCGACCGATACACTCGGTCGTTCTCGTGGGTACATCTACAGGATGCCCGACAAGCTGTTGGTCAATCTCGAACTGGTCCGACTCGGACACGCGAAGCACGCGCGGGATCCATCCGGATTCAATACCAAAGTATTCCGTTGGGCACAAGATCGAGCTCGCGATGCGAAGAAGGGGATCTGGGGTCCAAGACCCAAGCCGATAAAGAAAGCTAAGTCGATTCAAGAGCCTGAGCAAGCCCCAGCTCCCAAGGAATCGCAAACAAATCCTGTGAAGGAGCCGGTAGAGCAACAACCCCAGCAGCCCATCTCGCCCGCTGATACGGTGTACATCACCGAATCGGGGAGTAAGTATCATACTAAAGACTGCAGGCACACAAGCGATTCATCCGTCGCGAAGAAACGCTCAGAAGTCCAGAAGACACACAAACCATGCAAAGTCTGCGATCCTGACAAGACCAGTTGATTGGCTGACGCATTTTCGAAGAAATCGCCGATATTCAACTCATGTGCGGAATCGCTGGAATCATCTCAAGTCATCCAATCAACGAACGCGATGTGCTCGCGATGCGGGATCAACTCATGCATCGAGGACCGGATGACTACGGACTACTGTGCACCCCAGTCGGAACACTCGCGCACACTAGGCTCAGCATCATCGACCCAACTTCCAGCGGCCATCAACCGATGACCACCCCCGACGGTCGATTCGCAATCGTCTACAACGGCGAACTCTACAACGATCATGAACTCAGATCAGAACTCACCAAGCAGGGAGTTCGATTCCAAAGTAAATGCGACACCGAAACCGTACTCCACGCAGTCGCTCAATGGGGTATGGACGCGCGGCACAAAATTAGAGGCATGTACGCATTCGCCGTGATTGATATTGATAATCGTGTCTGCCTGCTGGCACGCGATCCGTTGGGGGTCAAGCCTCTGTATGTTTCGGGGGCGAAAGATAGCCTGGTCTTCGCATCAGAGATCCGAGCGATCTTGGCGCATCCTGCCATTACCGCATCTCCAGACTATGTTGCGATGAGTGCTTATCTCTCATCGATCCGCCCCGAGTTTGGTGAGCATACATTGTTCGAAGAGATCAAGCCCGTAGCGCCTGGAATGTGGTCGCTATACCGGGATAACAATCTTGTCCAGCAGCAGGACTGCTGGGAGCATGCAAGAAAGCCATCCGCGCTCCGTAGTACGCAAGACATCATCCAAGACTCCGTACTCAGCCACCTCCGAACAGATGTGCCCATGTGTGCTTTGCTCTCTGGAGGACTTGACAGCTCCATCATCGCGAAGATCGCCATAGATCAACTCGGAGAACTGAGAACATTCTGCGCCGGCGCGTGCACAGAGGGATTCAATGACGATTTCGAGATGGCGCGTCTCATCAGCAAACAACTCGGGACCGACCACACCGAAGTCGAGATCACTCCGGAGAGCTTCCTCGAGCGTTGGGCAAGCATGGTCTCTGATACAGGTTTGCCGCTCTCAACCCCGAACGAAGTAGCGATCTTCGAAGTTTGCGCCGAGCTGAGAGAGCAAGGTTTCCCGGTCACCCTCTCAGGCGAAGGCGCGGATGAACTCTTTGGTGGATATGAATCACCGCTCGTTCAAGCGCATGCTTTTGTTGAGCACATTCCGGATTCCGATCTTGTCGCTGGACAGTTCCATCTCCAATCAAACGCGTGGGTCAAGGACGAGATCAAACCCATGCTCATGCAAGAAGCTTGGTCGTCACGATGTAATGGGGACAACGAACTCCGCGACTGGTACCAACAGAGCTTCACAGCACTCCGAGCGTCCACAGAGACATCCATGCAAGCGCATCTTGCATTCCATCGCAAACTCAATCTCCCCAACTTACTTCGCAGATTGGACCAAGCGAGTATGCTCGCATCCGTGGAAGGCCGAACACCTTTCGCAGACTTTGATGTCGCCTTGCATGCCGAATCGCTCCCGATGGATGAGCGATTTGTCGTAGGACCACCAAACCGATCCAAGATCGCGCTGCGTGAAGCGTTCAAAGATCAGCTCCCAGAAGCGATCGTCAATCGTTCCAAAGCGAGCTTTCCGCTCCCGATTCAGAACTGGGTTGGACAACTGGCAGAAATGCTGGGCGAATCAGAGTTCGCTCGTGAACATTTCACACAAGAGGCAATCAGTGCGGTTCAAAATGATCCCGCTCAGCACTGGAACCTTGCTTGGCCAATGCTCAACCTCACACTCTGGGGTGAGCGATGGTGGGGTGATCAACACATCGCACAGAAGTACCAACTTGCTGCTCAATCGTCTTGAGATCCGTTGCTTTCAGATTGCGATTCACACCAACGGATCGCCTTGATCATCTCTCGGAGTCCTTGCTTTCCTTGCGGCAGTTCGTGCCCCTTGCCACTAAGCATCCGAACCTCAACTGGGATTCCTGAGTACTTGAAATCCCGTTTCGCATTGATGTAGGTCTTCTTCCAAGGATCGCGTGCACCAGTCATCAAGTAATACGGCGGTATGTTCGCTCTCTCATCCGCATCTGCAACCTGCGGCTCGTAGTGACCACAGATCGGAATAACTCCTGCAAACAAACCCGGATGCGTGCGTCCCATGATCAATGCGATGTTCGCACCTTGCGAAAAACCGACAAGATACACACGCTCTGGATCGATCCCGTGCTCATCAACCGCTTTGTTGATCTGATCCTGAACCATCCACTCGGATTCATCGCGGTAAGTCCACGAGAAACCTTTGCCCGATGGTCGCAGTGCGTCAGGCGCGATCAAAATCATCCCGAGTTCATCCGCTGTCTCTGCGAGAGACTCGATCATGTCCTTGCCGCGCATCCCAGTGCCGTGCAACGCCAGGATCAGTGCCGGCGATTCATCAACAGAACTGGGAACATGAGTTTCAGGTTTGTGGTTCCTCGCTTCGCGGATGAATCCATCAAGCCGTTGCTGTGCGTTTCTGCGAACTTGCTCAATGATCTCACCAAAGCGCCCGTGCTCTCTTAGCGAGTCAAGATCTTCTGATTGCTCAAATGAACGAATGCCCGTATACCCCAAGTCCGCTGCTTCACCAAGCGCTGACAGCGCTGCGTCATGGTCTCCAAGCCGAGCATGCATCGAGCCGAGGTTGAATTGCCATGTCGCGGAATCGGGATACCGCTCAACGATGGACTCCGCAGCGATCAATGCTCCCTTGTAGTTCTCCTTGGAGACGAATCGGTCGAAGCGATCAACAAGCTGTTGATCGGATTGTGCATATGTAGTTGAAACGAGAAGCGAAAATACGAGCGAGGCGAGAAGGAATCGCATGTGAGTCTCCTGTGTGCACTCCTGCTATACACGCCGCGGAGTATTGCGGTTTCGTGAAAGCGTCAGTCCTGATCCCCGCTGAGGCGCCAAAAACAGCGTTTGCAGTGGTTTACGCCGATAAATCTCGGACTTTGCTTGCGAAGGTCGAAATCTGGGCCATTTTCCCTGTAGAACAACATTCTTAAGTTTCTGGAGAGACAAATGCGCACACTGACAGCAATCGGAGCGATCGGACTCACCACGACCATCGCTGGGGCACAGCTGGATCTCGGACTCTACGAGGGACAGTGGGACAACACAACATTCGGATCATCAGGAGCCGCTTCCATGCTGATCGAGAGTCTCGGAGGAGCCGACATCTCGATCACCATCGATCTCGACGGCTTCGTCTTCGGAGGTGATGATCCAGATCCGTTCGTCATCA
>WUAJ01000089.1 GCA_009827215.1 Phycisphaeraceae bacterium | reverse complement strand
TCTTCATCGGAGAACTTGTCGATTCTGGAGCACCGGCAGTGCGCCACGGCGCCAATGTTGGATTCCTGAGTCTACTCCTCGGCATGCGCCTTGGGTTCTATCTCATGCGCGAGCGCAAGTATGTTCCCTCGCGCTTTGCGCGAGATGTTACAAACCTCGGAGTCGCGGGAATGCTCCACGATATCGGGATGAACTCGCTCGATGATGAGGTCATCCAGCGCTGGGCCGACAAGCACGATTTCGAAGATACCGCTTGGCAAAAACATGTTGAGCTGGGATACGAATGTGTTCGTGGAGCCCTCAACCCTTCCGCCGCCTCCGCGGTGCTTCATCACCATCAGCACTTCGACGGATCTGGATTCCCAAGACGCGAACGCAACGGGATGCCGGCAACGGGACTTGTTGGCAGTGACATCCATATCTTCTCACGCATCATCTGTGCCGCGGATCTGTTCGATCGACTCAGTCACAGCGCTTCGACGATCGGTGAAGAACCCGGGAACCCGCTCGGGAGACCAGCCGTGATGACGCTCAAAAAAATGATGGGCAAGCCCTACGGCGATTGGATCGACCCCGTCGTGTTCAAAGCGCTCCTCGCCGTGTGTCCAGCGTACCCACCTGGGACACAGGTCATGCTCAGCAATGGTGTCACAGGCGTTGTCACGGATTGGGATCCCGCAGATCCGTGCCGCCCGCAGGTCCATCAGCTCTCGCATTTCGAGGATGAAGAGTTTGGTGACATCTATAACCTCAAGGATGACCACTCTATCACCATTGTTGAGTGTGGTGGTATCGATGTCCGTGAGCACAACTTCTTCCCGATCAGCAAGGGGCAGTTCGATCTACGAGTCTTGCAGCGCAACCTGAGCAACGCGGCACATATGTTCGCTCCCGACGAAGCCGCGTGAACCGAGCTACGCTTGCGTATGAGCGATCTGATTTCCGCCTCCAAACGATGCCTGCTCGTCGCCGCAGCACCGCGCGAAGCACAAGCCGTGCTTGATGCGTTTGCTGTCCTGAAAGATCCCATTGAGCAAGCGAAGGTCATCCAGCTCTGCGATCGCTACGACCTTGTCATGAGCGGCGTAGGTAAGTCCAACGCCGCAGCATCAACCGCGATCGCATGCTCGAATTCTCAGTATCATGCTGTCATATCAGTCGGGATCGCTGGCGCACTCCCCGCAGAGTCTCCGCTCAGCATCGGCGCGACCCTGGTCGCATCACGCTCCATTTTTTCAGACGAAGGCGTCGGAGCCCCAGACGGATTCACATCATTGAGTAAGCTCGGATTCCCATCGTTCTCAAGCGGGGATGACTGGATCGATCATGATCTGGAACTCACAGAGGATCTATCCAAGTTCTGTGATCTATCAGGAACAGTCGCGACAGTCTCGTGGTGTTCTGGAGATGATCAATGCGCTCAAGGCGTGGTCAATCGAACGGGAGCGATCGCGGAAGCAATGGAAGGCGCCGCAGTGGCGCTCGCTGCGAAGTTGGTCAATCCACAGATCCGTACTGCTGAGCTCCGAGTGATCTCCAACACGACCGGTAATCGAGACCAGCAGGTCTGGGATCTTGATGGGGCGCTGTCCAAACTCACCGAAGTTCTCGGACGGCTGCGCTGAACTGCGGACCTACCGCTTGCCGTTTGTACCGACTGCGCGATCTGAACCCCGATCCCTCATCGCGCCATCCCTGATTCAACAGTTCCCACGCGTTTACCCCCACCGATAGGCCGATTCCTGATACAGCGATCCCGATGCGTGCTCACGCTCAGGATCCAAGACGCCGGGTAGGTGGTAGGAGCAGGACGACAGGATGTCGAGAATCAGGACTCAGTAGTTATGGCAAAGCCACGCGTATTTGATCAACTCCGAACGACGCTCCAATCGATGAACTCGATGCGTCCACAAGGAAATCCACTCGCTGTGGACTTCGGGGTTTCAGCATTGCGCGTGCTCAGAGTCTCCTCCGGAGATCCCGCATCCATCCAGAGCGCCGCGCAGCTCAAGACCCCTGACGACTTGCTCGACAATCCTGCGAAGCGCATCCTCTTCCAGTTTGATGCGCTCCCCAAGCTCATCAAGAGCGGGAAGATGACTGGACTCCGAGCCGCGTGTGTGATTCCGACACAGCAGATGTCCTGCAAGCATCTCCAGATCTCTCCAGTCCCAGGAGTGTCGATGAACGACCTCGCCGCGGGACAGATGTGCGACCGACTCGGCTGTGACCCCTCAGCACTAATCGTCCGCAGCTTCGAGGTCGGACCGTCCAAACAATCCAACAAACAGGAAGTCATCTGCTTCGGTGCTTCCAAGTCTTTCGTCGGACGCATGATGGACGCGATCAAACGCGCCAAGCTCGAACCGGTCGGGATCCACAATGCGTTCGAGACACTCCTGCAAGTAGCACCAAAGGCAGAACACCAACAAGGCGCTTCGCTGCTGATCGATCTCGGGAGCGCGTGCACGATCGTGATGATCGTCCACAAAGGAAAGATGGTCTTCGCACGCACCATCGAGCACGGCGCGATCTCCTTTGACCAAGCGATCTGCAAGCAGTTCCGCTGCAGTGTCATGGAAGCACGCGCGATGCGAGAACGAATCAACGAGATCGCCGCCGTGACATCAGGCGTCCAGCAGAGCGCGAACCCTCACCCAAGCATGGATGATCCGGATATCTCCGAACCCATCGAGATCCTGATCGATGAGATCAACATGTGCCTGCGATACCACCGCGCCACGCTCCCCGATGTCAGCATCCAGAACGCGTACTTCGTCGGAGGCATGGCGGGACACAAAGCAATCAGCGAACACCTCGCCCGTGTGCTCAACCTCGAGACACGCGTCGTCGATCCACTGAGCACACTCGGACGAGCGGGAAAGGTTCCCGTCTCCGGCGTAGACCTGAGCAAACCACAACCCGGATGGGCAACAACCGTCGGATGCGCCCTGTCCCCGACCGACCTGTAAGGACAAGCACAAGGAGCTTCTATGCGATCACTCAACTCAAAGGACGGCGCCAGCTTCCTGCCATCGGATTATGTCCGAGGCAAAGGACAAGCTCGCGCCTCGATGTTCGCGATCCTTCTCTTCGTGCTCGTGCTCGCTGGAGTCATCGGCGCGTTCTTCGTCAATCACCAACGCTGGAACCGCGTGCGTGAAGAGCAGAAACTCGTCGCCGCCGCATTCAAGGAAGAGACCGCGAAGATCGAGCAGCTCAAAGTCCTCGAAGAACAACGCGTCGTGCTCACCGACAAAGCAGAGATCGTCACCGCTCTCAAAGACCGCGTCCCACGCTCAGTGCTCATGGGAGAAATCGTCCGAGGCATCGGATCAGGGATCACACTCACAGAAATCGACCTCGAAGGTGACCGCGTGCGTCCGCCCGCACCAGCACCAAACCCAAACGGCGCAGTCAAATCCATCGGAGTCAACGGCGTGGGTTCAAGCAAAGAACAAGCACCCGCAAAGCCAAAGGTCCACCCACCCCGATTCGTATTCAAGCTTACCGTTGATGGACTCTCCGAGAACAACGACGACATCGCGGATTACCTTGTCTCGCTCAAGGGATCGCCGTTACTCAAAGATGTTGAACTCCAGTACATCAACGAGACGCTGATTGATTCGGTGCAATACCGCAAGTTCCGGATCACCATGTCACTCGCGCCAGACGCGAATGCGAGCATGGTTGAGGGAACCGTAGAGATCGGGATCGAGCCGCAAGAAGTCGCGGGATCATTCGAGGACACACAGGACTAATGACCACTGATCTGTACCAGACGGATCAAAGGAGTTTCGTATGCAGTTTGGAATCCGAGAACTTGTGCTCTTCCTCACCGTCCTGCTTCTGCCGGTCGTGAGCTACCTGATGGTGTTCCGCCCGCAGAGCGCGAACATCGAGAGCGCGCAAACCGAAATCGCGCACAAGCAGGAGATGCTCAGCAAGCTCCGCGCCGAGACAGCACGCAACGACGATCTGCACCTCGTCAATCAGCAGATCCTCGAACGGATCGATTCGATGGAGTCCATGCTCCCATCGAACAAGGAAGTTGACCAGATCGTCCGTCAGGTCTCCGGACTCGCGATCGAGGCCGGACTCACCTCGCCAACACTCAAGAGCACCAAGCCTCTCGCGGCAGCTCAATATCGCGAACAACCACTCGAGATGAGCATCGAGGGTTCATGGTCAGGGTTCTACGCGTTCCTGATCAAGCTCGAGCAGATGCCGCGAATCACACGGATTGTGGATATGAAAATCGAAGACACCACGAGTGATGAATCCGAAATCAAAGCGAGCTTCACGCTCAGCATCTTCTTCCGCAACGAGGTGACCTCATGAGCGAGATGAATCCATTCTCACCAAACGACAACGACCAGGGTTCAGCTGAATCGAATGTCTTTCTCGATCTGAACAAGCCCGACGAAGCGACGGGTGTTCCTTCCGTGATGCCGGGAATGAGCGAGTCTGGACCATCCAGCGGCTCATCGTTCTCCCCTGGCGCAGGATCCGGAGAATCCAAGTTTAACGGACAGGTCATCCTCGCTGGACTCGTGTTCACGATCGGCGTCGGATCGATCTACGCGATGCGTTACATCGGGATGCAAGCCGGGATCAAAGAATCCGTTGCGATGGTCGAGTACACCGCTTCGACGACCACTCCCGACTTTGTTGAGCGATTCGATGGGATTATGAGCGATCTCGAAGAAGTCTCGATTTCAGTGCAGTTCGAGGACTCCACCGTGCTCCCCCAAGAACCATTCATCCTTGAAACCGAGATGGTCGCAGATGCAACTTTCGAACCAACTGCTTCTGAGTCAGTTGATCCACGCGAGCAGTATGCACGCATGGCGCGTCAGCGAGCCGAGATGGAACGCATGGCGCGCGAAGAGAAACTCGCTGAGTATGAGTCGATCGCGCAGGGACTCACTCTCCAGAGCTTGATCGGCGGCTCGCGCCCAGTCGCGCGTATTTCCGGCGAACCCGTTGCTGTGGGGATGATGGTCGCGGACACCTTCAAGGTGATCTCGATCAAGGGATCGGTGGTCATCCTTGAGGTCGAAGATATCCGATACGAACTGGGACTCGGATCAAGCGCCGTGCGCATCGACTAATCACACATCAATACATCGGTAAGGACTCGGCGACATGGCAGATATTGATGACATCCTAAACGAGCTTGGGGTTGACGGCGACGACCATCGTCCCCGCCGTGCATCGCGTACCTCAAAGGGACGCGAGCAGCACCGACTCGACAAGCGAGCGGGCTCGTTCTCGCCGCTCCCCTCGATGCCATCAGGTCAGCGCCGATTCGGTCAGGAAAGCCCTAGCGTGGACGACGATCCCGCAGTCCTCGAAACCCAACTCGCCGCACCAAAGTCCAAGATCGGGAATGCCGTCCAAGAGATCTACCGCCCAGAAGTCAGCGGCGAGCAAGCCGAAGAAGATCAGAGCGACCTCACCCAACAGCTCGTCGAATCGGGCGCCGTCACATCCGAGCAGATCACCGCGGCTCATCAGGTTATCAAGCAATCCCCAGGAACCGTCCTGATCGAGTTGCTCTTTGAGCAGGGCGCCGACGAAGAGAAAATCCAAACCATCGTCGCTCAGCGCGCCGGCATTCGCTTTGAACGCATCGATATCGAAGCCGGACTCGACGGCGGTTTCGATGGCAAGCTGCTCCAGAGACTCACCCCCGAGTTCTGTAAAGCACACCAAGTCCTCCCGCTCCGTACCGATGGTTCGCGCGTGGTTATGGGGGTTGTTGCTCCAGACGATGTGTTCATGATCGACGAGATCTCCGCGCGACTCCGCGTCCCGAGTGTCAAGCTCGTGATGGTCACGCCAAGTGATATCCGCGCCGCGCTCGAGCTCATCGGACACGACGGCGGAGATGACATCGACCTCTCCGAAATCCTCGCGGATGTTGACGAGGGCGATGTTGAAGTCTCATCCGTTCAGCAAGCGGAAGCCGTGGACCTCGAAGCGCAAGCGGGAGAATCTCCCGTCATCCGCTATGTGAACTACATCATCCAGAACGCCGTGAAAGAAGGCGCGTCGGATATTCACATCGAGCCGGGCGAGAAGAAGATGAAAGTCCGCCTCCGTATCGACGGCGTGCTCTACGAGTCCATGAACCCACCTCCCCAGATGTCCGCCGCGATCACTTCGCGTCTCAAGATCATGGCGGACCTGGACATCTCCGAACGACGCGTCCCGCAAGACGGTCGTATCCGCTGTACCGTCCAAGGACGCAAGCTCGACCTCCGTGTCTCGACTCTCCCAACGGGCTACGGCGAAAAAGTCGTGATGCGTATCCTCGACACCAAGTCGATCAATGTGCAGCTCGAGGACCTCGGATTCGACGACCATTCCATGGAGATCTGGAAGAACCAGATCAAACAACCCCACGGCATCGTCCTCGTCACAGGTCCAACAGGTTCTGGTAAAACCACCACGCTCTACTCCTCGCTCCGTCAGATCGACAACACCAAGCTCAATGTCTCCACCGTGGAAGACCCGATCGAATACCACCTCGACGGCATCACCCAAACCCAGACGCACTCGAAGATCGACATGACCTTCGCCAAAGCGCTCAAAGCGCTCCTTCGTCAGGACCCCGATGTCATCATGGTGGGTGAAATCCGCGACCACGAAACCGCGCACACCGCGGTCCAAGCCGCGCTCACTGGTCACTTGGTGCTCTCCACGCTCCACACCAACGACGCGCCCAGCTCGATCACGCGTCTGGTCAACATCGGTCTCGAACCCTTCCTCGTCGGCGCCGCGGTCAACGGCGTGCTCGCTCAGCGCCTCCTCCGCCGCCTCTGCGTCCACTGTAAAAAGCAGGAAGCACCATCAGAGGAGATGGCCGAGTTCCTTGAAATCAATGGCCTCCCAAATGATGAGATGTGGGTCCCGGAAGGGTGCGACAAGTGCCGGAATACCGGATATTCAGGACGAGTCGGTATCTACGAGATGCTCGCGATCGACGATGCGCTGCGTGATGTCATCGCACGCAACCCCAATGTCTCCGAGTTCCGCAGACTCTGTCTCGAGCGTGGGATGAACTCCCTGCGCCAAGACGGCATCAACAAAGCGACCGACGGACTCACCAGCATCCAAGAAGTCCTCCGCGTCACCAGCGCCCACTAATCCATCGTTTGTGAAATCCAGTACAACGCGGTATGCTCATGGTTCATCACTGAATCAGGATTATCTCCATGAGCAATGACAAAGACGATCTCAAACAGAGATACTGGCGCACCAATATCCGCTACCTCGCGATCCTCCTCTCCATCTGGTTCATCGTTAGCTACGGCTGCGGGATCCTCTTCGTCGATCAGCTCAACCAGTACCGCATCGGACAAGCAAAACTCGGATTCTGGTTCGCGCAGCAAGGCTCGATCTATGTGTTCGTGATCCTCATCGCCGTCTATGTATTCCTCATGAATCGTCTCGACCGCAAGTTCGGATTCAGGGAGGACTAAGCAATGGACGCACAAACATGGACCTTCCTGATCGTCGGCCTCTCATTCGCGATCTACCTCGGCATCGCCTGGTGGAGCCGCGCCGGATCATCCTCTGAGTTCTATGTCGCCGGAGGTGGTGTCCCACCCCTCGCCAACGGCATGGCAACCGGCGCCGACTGGATGTCCGCCGCTTCCTTCATCTCCATGGCCGGGATTATCTCCTTCGTCGGATACGACGGCTCCGTCTACCTCATGGGATGGACAGGCGGATATGTCCTCCTCGCACTCCTGCTCGCGCCGTACCTCCGCAAGTTCGGGAAGTTCACCGTCCCCGACTTCGTGGGTGACCGTTGTTATTCACAGTTCGCGCGCATCATCGCCGTGATCTGCGCGATCTTTGTGAGCTTCACCTATGTCGCCGGACAGATGCGAGGGGTGGGGGTCGTGTTCTCTCAGTTCCTCAGCGTGGACATCAACCTCGGCGTCATCATCGGGATGGCGATCGTCTTCGTCTACGCCGTGCTCGGAGGGATGAAAGGCATCACCTACACACAGGTCGCGCAGTACTGCGTCCTCATCTTCGCGTTCATGGTCCCCGCGATCTTCATGGCGATGCTCCTCACAGGGAACATCATCCCGCAGCTCGGATTCATCGACACCCTCGGCGGAGAGGTCGGCTCACAACTCGCCGGAGGTGAAACAGTCGGGATGCTTGACAAACTCGACGCGATCAACCAAGAACTCGGATTCAGCGCCTTCACCGATGGCTCAAAGTCCAAACTTGACATCTTCATGATCACCCTCGCGCTCATGGTCGGCACCGCGGGGCTCCCCCATGTCATCATCCGCTTCTACACCGTCCCTAAAGTCCGCGACGCGCGCAAGAGCGCCTTCTACGCGTTGTTCTTCATCGCGATCCTCTACACCGCCGCCCCAGCCGTCGGCGCGTTCGGACGCACGAACCTCATCGCAACCGTCAACGGCGCGAGCTACGCCGCGACCAACACAAGCGAAGACGACAAAGTCATCCCAGAGTGGTTCAAAGAATGGGAAGACACCGGACTCCTCGCATGGACTGACAAAAACAACGACGGCAAAGTCGACTACCGCGCCGGAGCTCCATTCGTAGGCAAACCAGCATTCGCTGGATCAGCATCCGACGAATCCGCCCGCTCAATCCACGGCCATCGACTCGTCACCAACCAACCGACCGACACCGCAAACGAGCTCTATGTCGATCGCGACATCATGGTCCTCGCCAATCCACAGATCGCGAACCTCCCGAACTGGGTCATCGGAGATCGGAAGAGCGT
>WUAJ01000088.1 GCA_009827215.1 Phycisphaeraceae bacterium | reverse complement strand
GATTCCATTAACACAGACGACGAGCTGTTCGACAACGGCCATCTCTCACTCGACAACTTCGTCGCGTACTACAACTTCGGGACCTCCGAAGACCCGCCAGAGTTCAACACGAGCGTCGATATCCGGCGCGGATCAGGGATCCCGATGGCGCTGGGAGTGCTGGATCAAGCCCGCCCGATCAGTCCGATCTACACCGATGATCTCGCGACTGTTCCAACCTATGGCTTGATCAATATCAACACCGCTCCAGTCGAAGTCCTCCGTCTGCTCCCAGGTCTGAGCCCATCGCTGGATAAGTACTATCCAAATATCGCCGCGACTACCACTGAAAGTGAATGGTGGGCAAATCAAAGCGCAGCATTGGATCTCCCAGATCTGACGAGTCCAAACAATCTTGTGAGTCCAACGGATATCCCAGATCTGACAACCCCAGATGTGGCATCCACACTGGTTGCGTACAGAGATCGTCTCCATGTCAATCCTCGATACGCATCCAGGCGGACGGACGATATCACCGAAACCAATCCACTCCGTTATTCAACGACTGAGCTTCAGTCAGTTGCGCAGAACATGCTTTCAGAACTCCCAGGCGATGAACAGATGCCTCCAGCGGCGATGGATCATCGAGATCGCGCTACTCTATCCGGAGTGAATGGGCTCCGTCCGAATCCTGGATTCTCTTCCATGGGTGAAGTGCTCATGGCGACCATTGACGAAGCACGCTTTGGTGAAGCCGGAACATGGGAACTCCGTAGCTTGTACACTCAACTCGATATCCAGCAGTTCGGATACGACGAGAAGAACCTCGACGGCGTATCCGATGACGAAATTGGTCTCGATCCTCAAATCTTCGCAGGCGACACCAACGGTGCGACTACCGACGACTATGCGGAGCGTCTGGCGCTTGCCAACAGCATCCTGAACACGATCTCCGTCCGCTCGGATTACTACGCCGTCTGGTTCGTAGTCCACGCATACGAGGAGTCCGATGTGACCAACCTCCAGCCGGAGGATCCACTGGTGCCATCCATCGCCAAACGCTATGTGATGGTGGTTGATCGGACCAATGTCAAGGACGCCGGGGATACCCCCAAGGTGGTCTTCCTAAAAGAAGTCCCAATGTGATCATTTTGGTCCCCAAAGTTGACTGGCAGCACGCCCGATACAGGTCTACACTACAGACCCCCAGGGAGTAGCTCAGCTTGGTAGAGCGTCTGGTTTGGGACCAGAAGGTCGCAGGTTCAAATCCTGTCTCCCTGATTGAATCCCAAAGCCGCGGAATCATCATCCGCGGCTTTCTTATTTTTACACATTCCTTTCTCACAATCGAGTCAGCGATTCACTGCTCATGCGGTGTGCAAATAACCACCAAACCGGATAAGGTGCATCCATGTCCAGCGCGTCCGTTCCAGACCCCGATTCTGTCCCTGCACTCTCTGTGCCGACGCGCCATCGACCCAATCCACTCACGCAATCCAAACCCGCCGTGATCGGATTTGTCTTTCTCGCCGCGATGTTCATCGCATGCCTGGGATCACTCCCATGGACACTCTCTCCGAGCAACCCGCAAGTTTCCGAAGTCCCACGCTACGACTCAGGTGACCCCAAATCCGGACGGCTCCCCCCTGTGTGGTGGCCCTACGACGACACGGACACCAAACGCGCCATCACCGCTGTTGACCAGAGCACCCTTGCACAGATTGCTTCGGAGCACAACACTGATATTGATCAAATCATTGCCGATGCTGATTCCCAGGCGCATCAGCAAGCAATGGTCGCTGCTCCGTCATTCATCCTCGGCTCAGACAATCTCGGACGCTCCCTTGCGATCCGACTGCTCACAGGAGGCGGAATATCGCTCGCGATCGGGATCTGTGCCGCATTGATCTCAGTCGGAATCGGCACGATTTATGGTGCGATCGCAGCATATATGGGAGGGAAAATCGACTCCATCATGATGCGGATCGTGGATGTGCTCTACGGCCTCCCATACATCCTGCTTGTCGTCCTCCTCGCCGTCGCGTCCAACGCTCTGCTGGATGAATACCAATCCAGAGCCCGCACCAAAACCAACTGGGCAATCAACCAGATCATGGAGGCGCAAACAACTGAAGCCGAGGAGAGCCCGACAAGATCTGAAGCTCGAGTGATCTTTGAAACCGATCCTGTTCTCCAAGATAACCTGATGGTTCAAGCCGCACAGTTGTATCCTCGCCGTGTTTTCTCAACTGGGACTCGCACGACCCTCGATGTCCTCACGCTCCTCATCGCGATCGGAGGCGTCTCATGGCTCACCATGGCGCGCGTCATCCGAGGTCAGGTCCTGTCTCTCAAGAACCAGCCCTTCATTGAAGCCGCAAGAGCTCTTGGTTCACCTGGACACCGAGTATTTTTCAAACACCTGCTCCCAAATCTCATAGGTCCGATCGTCGTCTATGCGACCCTCGCAGTTCCCCAAGCGATCCTCCAAGAGAGCTTCCTGAGCTTCCTCGGCATCGGGGTCAAGCCGCCACTCCCGAGTTGGGGAAACCTAGCCGCGGAAGGCTTGAGTGAACTCAATACCTTCCGGAGCCACTGGTGGCTCCTGTTCTTCCCCTGCGCGTTGCTCGGATTGACACTCCTTGCAATGAACTTCGTTGGAGAGGGTCTCAGGACCGCCTTCGACCCCAAACGCGACCGCTAACACAACGCCAAATCACCCGCTAGAATGACCCCAAGGCACAAAAAGCCACAGATTCGTAAAACTCCCCGGAACCAACCCAATGCAAAACAAGTTCGGATTCAAAGACTTCATCCTCATTGTCCTGGTCTCGCTCGCACTCGTGATGACCTACCTCTCGATGAAGCAAGACGATCGCCGCTGGGAGCAAAACGAAGCTGTCAACAAGAAAGTGGGGGACATCGAGCAGCTCGTCACTCGACTCGAAGCAAAGCTCGATTCCGGAATCGTGGTTGCCAACAACGGATCCTCCTCCAGCACCAACGGATCCAGCACCATCCAACGCGACGAATCATGGAGCAAGCAGCCCGGACTCGAGATCACCTGGTTCAACACCCCAGGCTTTGAGGTCGATCCACGCAACGAAGATGACTACCGACTTGGTGGGTTCTTCAAAGAAACCTTCAATGCTCAGCCCAACAAGATCACCCCGATCCTTGCTGAGGATGTCTATGCCCGCCGCGTCAATGACCAGGTCTGCGAGCGCCTCGCTGAGTACAACCCAACAACCCTCGAACTCGACGGCTACCTCGCCGAAGCATGGCAATACGACCCCAGCGGCTACTGGGTCCGCGTCAAGCTCCGTGACAACGCCCGCTTCTCAGACGGACAACCAGTCACCGCTGAAGATGTACGCTGGACCTTCCACGAGTACATCAACAATCCAGAACTCGAAACAGAGTCCATCCGTTCGATCATGACCAATCTGGATCGGATCGATGTGGTCTCTGACAAGGTCGTCGACATCTTCTTCAAGGAACCCGATGCGTACAACCTTCAGATGGCGTTGGGCTTCTACATCCTTCCCAAGTACTTCTACGAGCAGTTTACTACAACCCAAATCAATCAATCCACAGCTCTACTTATGGGATCAGGTCCATTCAAAATGCAGAGCTTGGACCCAGAAGACCAGTGGACACCAGGCACCGATATCGTCCTCGTCCGCAATGAACAGTACTGGGGTTCGAAGCCAGCACTCGCAGGCCTCCGGTACGATGTGATCCAGGAAGATGTGGCCTCACTGACCGCGTTCGTCAACGGCGAAACAGACATGATTATCCCATCCTCCCCGCAGTATGTTGAGAAGATTTCTCAACCAGGTTGGGATGAGAAAGCCTACTCTCTCAAGTGGCTCAACATGCGCTCCGGATACCTCTTCATCGGTTGGCAGTGCGGCGAGCGCAACGGCAAGCTCACCCCATTCCACGACAAGCGTGTTCGTCAAGCGATGACCCTCAATCTTGATCGCGAGCTCATGATCCGTGATATCTGGGCCGGGTTGGACAACATCGCCGTGGGACCAAACAACCCTCCATCACCAGCCGCCAACCCAGAAATCGAGCCCTGGCCGTATGATCCAGAGCGTGCGAAGGAACTCCTCGCGGAAGCTGGATGGGTCGACCGTGACAACGACGGTATCCTCGAAGATGAAAACGGCGTCGAGTTCGAGTTTGAGTTCACACGCTCTACCGGTGGCCAAACCATCGAGCGCATGGAGAAGTACATCATCGATCGCTGTGCCGCGATCGGGATCCGCTGTATCTCCAAACCAGTGGACTGGTCGCTATTCGATCAGATCATGAAGACCCGAAACTTCGACGCCATCACCCTCGGCTGGTCCGCATCCGCTCCAGAATCCGACCCGCGTCAGATCTGGCACACGGATTCCATCCAGAACCAAGGACACAACTTCATCCAGTGGGACGGCGGTCAAGACCAGTACCTCGACGCGATCGTCAAGGAACTCGACTTCGACAAGCGCATGAAGATCTTCCACCAGTTCCATGCTCTAGTCCACGAGGAGCAGCCGTACACATTCATCCGTTCCGTTCCCTGGAAGCGATTTATCTCAAAGGACTTCGCCAACGTCCACACCTACCCCAAGGGTCTGGAACAAAAAGAGTACTACATGCCCGCAAACTGATCTGCTGTGTTGATCTGATCGCTCAAAGGAAAGAAAGCGGGACCAATGGCCACATATATCCTCAGACGACTTCTCCTCATGATTCCGACGCTGATCGGGATCACATTTCTCGTCTTCATGATCATCGCGCTCGCGCCAGGCGGAATCGGCGCGGCGCTGCGACAGTCCGGCGGACAGATGGAAGCCAACTCCGCCGCGATCCGTGAAGCGTACCTTGAGGACCGCTACGGGCTAGATGATCCTGCGCCAGTCCAATACATGCGTTGGCTCGGTCGTGTCTCCCCCATCAAGTTCGGAACCCGCGATCAGATCGATCCGACTGGAGAGTTCATCCGTTCACCCAAGCTCCCAAAGGAACCGCCGCTCTGGGAATGGTTCATTGATGAGCTCCCAGAGTATCCAGAAGTTGAGCAGTACACTTTCGCACCTGATGACAACGAAGAACGAAAAGCGCGTCTCTATCGTCGTCAAGGCACGGCTTACGCACAAGCCCGCGCCGGAGCGATCGGCGCCAAAGCAAACCTCGATTCCCTCTTAGGCTTTGTCGCCGGCGAAGCGGGACTCCGCAATATCCGAAACAGCAAAGGCAAAATCAAATACGAGAATATCGAAGCAAATAAATCAGTCTTCGAGAACTCCGGATCGTGGAATGAAATTCAAGCAGCGGGCGATCAACTCATCGAAAACTACAAGATCGCGCAGCAAGAGTGGGCAAACCTCAAATCCATCTTCGATGCCAAGCCATTCCCTGAAGCGGGGGTTGGGTTGGTCGGATCAGTCTCTCTGTCTTCTCCCGACTTCGGACGCTCGTTTACCAAGTCCCGTCCAGTGGTTGATCTGATCAAGGAAGCCCTCCCGATCACAATTATGCTCAATCTGATCGCTGTCCCGATCATTTACTTCATCGCGATCCCATGTGGCATGCTCGCCGCTGTCAAATCAGGATCACTCTTTGATCGACTCTCCGGCGCGTTCTTCATTGGACTCTGGTCGTTCCCAATCCCACTCGCAGGCGTGCTCGCGATCGGTTATCTCGCGTCCGATGAATACTTCGGGATGTTCCCAGTCGCCGGGCTTCATGACGGCAACGCAGACACTTTCACCTATCTCCCATCCAACGGCCCAGACGGATGGGAACGAGGTTACCTGCTGGATCTGGTTTGGCATGTCTGTCTCCCAGTCCTCTGTCTAGTCTACGGCGGATTCGCAGTGCTCTCCAAGCAAACAAGAGCCGCGATGCTAGACAACTTCAATATGGACTATGTGCGTACCGCCAAAGCGAAGGGTGTCGCAAGCCGCAATATCATCTTCGCGCATGTCTTCCGAAACTCACTGTTACCACTTATCACCATGTTCGTATCGATCTTCCCAGCGATGCTTGCGGGATCAGTGGTCATCGAGCAGATTTTCACTGTCCCAGGAATGGGCCGACTCACGCTTGAGTCCATCAATCTGCGTGACCGCGAGCTTCTACTTGCCAACACCATGATGATCTCCGCAGTCAATCTTTTGGCGCTCCTGCTCGCCGACATCCTGTATGCATTTGCCGATCCGAGGATTAGTTTCAAATGAGTAAGAACGCTGACCAACTCCAAGCCGACAAGCTCGAAGCCGTCACCGGCGTCCAGCTCGCTCAAGGCATCGGACACCAAGAAGCCCAAGGCTTCTGGGCCGAAGCATGGGGCCAGGTGCTCAAGCGTCCCGCTGCTGTAGCCGGGATTGTGTGGGTCGCGATCGTCGCTTTCTTCGCGATCTATTCACCCATCATCGCATCGGGGCATCCGCTGATCGCTTGGCAGATGAACCCCGATGGATCCACAGGAGCGATGTCATCGCCGCTGATCCAGTCCCTTAAGTCCTCTGATGTAGTACTCCTTTTCTGGGGCGTGATGGCGCCTGTGATACTGTTCTTCCCGAAGATCAATCTCGACAAAGGGGCGAGACTGCGATTGATCATCGCCGCAGGAGCACAATCCGGAATCATGGTCGTGCTCGCCCGCATGGTCGAGGCGTACTTTACTGCTCGCGATGCAAGCGAAGCGATCCGCGACATCGGACAAGCTTCGTGGTTCGTCCCAGTCTCCGTTGCTCTGATCGCAGCGATCAGCGCTATCCCGTTCTTGCTGATCTCCATCCTCGCGTACTCAAGCTGGGCGCGTTCGTTCTTCGTCCTCGCCGGTGCCGTTGCGATGTCCATCATCGTCGCGTGGAAATGGTCGCCGGAACTCAACCGCTACGATTATCGCGCGATGGAATCCGCTGGAGAGATCCGCACGATATACACACTCGTCCCATTTTCACCCGATCAGTCCGAAACCGCAATGTTTAACCGCGCTCCTGGATCGACACCAATGAATGCGATGTGGGATCGTCTTGAGCTTGCGCAGCGCGTCGCCGAGAATCGATCCGCAGCATACAGCGACGAAGAACTAGGCAATCTCACTGTTGAACCACTCCAATTCGAACGACTCTATTCCATCGCCGGATCCATTGATTCGTTGACATCAGATCCCATCGACGAGTTCATCAATCAACTCCAGGAAGACGCTCCGGCCAATATGCTCCAGCTCCGCGACGCGATCATCGCCCACCCCGCGCCGAGTCACCCCATCGGGACCGACACACTCGGACAGAGCGTGCTCTCCCAGATGTTCCACGCGTGCCGACTCGCGATCTCCATCGGATTCGTCTCGACCGGCATCGCTGTCGTCATCGGAGTCACCATCGGATCACTCATGGGATACTTCGGTGGTTGGGTTGACCTGCTCCTCTACCGACTCGTCGAAATGTTCATGGCGATCCCCGTCCTCTTCCTCCTCATCGTCGCCGCGGGTGTGCTCCCACGCAACACTTATGTGATGATGGCGATCATCGGGTGCTTCACCTGGACCGGCGCCGCTCGCTTCATCCGTGCCGAGTTCATGAAACTCCGCGAGACCGACTACATCCAAGCCGCCAAAGCGATGGGACTCCCGCTCTGGTCCATCCTCTTCAAGCACATGCTTCCCAACGGCGTGACCCCCGTCCTCGTCGAGTCCTCGTTCCTCATCGCCGCCGCGATCCTGATCGAAGCGATCCTCAGCTTCCTCGGACTCGGACCTTCCGGACAAGCGAGCTGGGGATCACTGCTCCGCAACGCATCGGGTGACACCGGCGCCTTCGTCTGGTGGCTCGCAATCTTCCCCGGAGCCGCGATCTTCCTCACCACGCTCGCGTACAACCTTATTGGCGAAGCCCTCCGCGACGCCATCGACCCCAAACTCAAGAAAGCCCGCGTCTAAGACGCCGTGTTCATTCGACAGGATTCAGTATGACCCAAGCAGCAACGCAACCCAACATGAACACCAAGTCCATGACCAACACGCCCATCATGGAAGTCCGCAACCTCGCGGTCTCTTTCGACAATGGGTCCGGACCACGCATCCAAGCCGTCGACGGCGTCAACATGACTGTCTACCCACGCCAAACCCTCGCAGTAGTAGGGGAGTCAGGGTGTGGCAAGTCCGTGACCTCGATGAGCTCCATGCAACTCGTCCCGCGCCCTCCAGGACGCTTCGATCGCGGAGAGATCATCTACCGCATGGAGAACGGCGAGAAGGTCAACCTCCTCACCCTCACTGAACAGCAAATGCGTTCTGTTCGAGGCAACGAGATCGCGATGATCTTCCAGGAACCGATGACCTCGCTCAATCCCGTCTACACCGTCGGCGATCAGATCATCGAAGCGATCACGCTTCACCAAGATGTGACCGCCAAAGAAGCGTGGAACATCGCCGTCAAAGCGATGGATGATGTCGGAATCCCTGATCCAGAAGGACGCATGAAAGCGTACCCGCACCAGTTCTCTGGTGGTATGCGCCAGCGCGTCATGATCGCGATGGCGCTCGCGTGCCAGCCGCGTCTGCTCCTTGCCGACGAACCAACCACCGCGCTCGACGTGACCATCCAGGCGCAGATCCTTGAGCTCATCCAGGAACTCAAAGAAACCCGGGACATGGCGGTGATCCTCATTACCCACGACCTCGGCGTGGTCGCGGAAAATTCCGACGTCGTCTGCGTCATGTACGCCGGTCGCGTGGTCGAGTACGCCAACGTCTACGACCTCTTCGACGATCCACGACACCCTTACACCCGCGGACTCCTTGCATCGATTCCCAAGATCGGAACTGAACACGATCGGCTCGTAACAATCGATGAAATCGTCAACAACCCTGAAGAGTTCAAGAAGCTTCCAGGTGCCGACAAAGGGGTCACGCCATGGTGGCCGTG
>WUAJ01000087.1 GCA_009827215.1 Phycisphaeraceae bacterium | reverse complement strand
GTGTGCTCTTCCGATCTGGGAGGTGGAGGACGGCGTGTTCGTTGCCTCCGATGTAGAGGTCTACGCCGGAGTCTCCGAGCCAGTAGTCTTGCGCATCGTCTCCGATGAGTTTGGAGTCGTTCTTGTTGTCGCAGTAGCGTAGGTAGTACCAGCACGATCCGGCCCATCCGGGCATGGTGTTGGTTTCGCGTTTGAGTGGTTTATCATCATCGAATCCATCGACACCCCCCACTTGTCCGGCGGTGACATTGACCCAGTCCTCGGCTTTGGCGAGCAATGGCTGCGGGTCTTCGGATTCCACGGGCGCGTAGTCCGCGAGCGGCGGGAGTGTGACGGGGAGCTGTGACTCGTCGAGCGGGTAGTGGTTCTGCCATTCATCGAAGACGATGGGGAAGGGTTCTCCCCAGTAGCGTTGTCTGGAGAACAACCAGTCGCGGAGTTTGTAGTTGACCTTTGGAGCGCCGGCTTTGTGTTTGGTGAGCCAATCGATGATGGTGGATTTGGCTTCGGCTATTTCCAGTCTGTTGAGGAAGTCAGAGTTGATCGCGGGTCCGGTTCCGGTGAACGCTTCGCCTTCGAAATCTTCTGGGGGCTGGACTGTGCGGACGATCGGGAGGTCGAACTCGGTCGCGAAGTCCCAGTCGCGTTGGTCTTGTGCGGGGACGGCCATGATCGCGCCGGTGCCGTAGCCCATGAGGACATAGTCGGAGGTCCAGACAGGGATCTCTTTGCCGTTGACTGGGTTTTTGACTTTGATTCCGAGGTCAACGCCTGACTTTTCTTTGTTCTCTTGGCGCTCGACATCCGAGCGGTCGCGCGCCCACTCGACGTAGTTGCTGAGGCGCTTGAGGTCGAGCTCGGGCGGGGCGAAGTCCATTGTGAGTTCGACGAGGGGGTGTTCGGGCGCGACGACCATATAGGTCGCGCCGAAGATGGTGTCGGGACGCGTGGTGAAGACGCGGAGTGCTTCTCCGATTTCGGCGCCGTCGGGTCCGAGGATGGGGAAGTCGATTTCAGCTCCGACGGACTTCCCGATCCATTCGGCTTGTTGGGTCTTGGTCGAGGTTGGCCAATCGAGATCGGTCAATCCGTTGAGTAAGCGGTCCGCGTATGCGGTGATGCGGAACATCCACTGACGGAGCGGCTTGCGGTGGACCGGGAATCCGCCGCGTTCGGACTTGCCGTCGATGACTTCTTCGTTGGCGAGCGCGGTCCCGAGCTTGGGGCACCAGTTGACTGTTTGTTCGCTCAAATACGCGAGTCGGTAGGAATCGATGATTGCTTTTTTGGTTTCGCGATCGAGTGTGGACCAGTCTCCCGCGTCGGTGCCGTCGGGGAGGTCTCCGGCGCCGGTGTATTCCGCGGCGTCTGGGTTGAGCTTCGCTTTGCGCGCGCCGGACTCAAGATCAGCGATGAGCTCGCTGATTGGCCGTGCTTGACCACGACCATTGTCGGCCTCGACATCGAACCACGAGTTGTAGATCTTGAGGAAGATCCATTGTGTCCATTTGTAGTATTCGGGATCGATGGTCCCGAACTCGCGGGACCAGTCGTAGCAGAATCCGAAGCGTTTGAGCTGACGACGGAAGTTGTCGATCGCTTGTTTGGTGGTGACTTCTGGGTGGACTCCGGTCTGGATCGCGTACTGCTCGGCGGGGAGTCCGAACGCGTCCCATCCCATCGGATGGAGGACGTTGTGTCCGGTCATTTTTTTGTAGCGGCAGATGATGTCCGTCGCGGTGTACCCCTCAGGGTGTCCGACATGCAGTCCCGCGCCGGAGGGGTAGGGGAACATGTCGAGGCAGTAGTACTTTGGTTTGGAGGCATCGAATCCTGGTTCGCCGGGATTGGGGGCTTTGTTGGTCTGATGCTCGTCCCAGTAGGACTGCCAACGCGTCTCGATGTCGGCGGCGAGGGTCGCGTCGTAGCGGATAGCGGTCTGGGATTGATCATCTGCTGGCATAGGAACTGAGTTTAGCACATGGAAACGGGGAATACCCTCGTTTTGAGGGTTGGATCGGGTATGGTTTGGGTATGTGCGGACGATTTGCGCAGGTGTTTGAGGACAAGGACGTGTCGAGGATCGAGGAGATCCTGCGGGCGTCGCTGCGGATCTCGGATGACGCGGCGGATCTGATGCTTGACTCGTTCAATATCGCGCCGTCGCAAGACGCGCTGGTGTGTGAAGCTGGGGAAGATGCGGCGGGGATGGCGCGAGCGAAGTTCGGATTGACCCCATCATGGGCGAAGGACGCGTCGATCTCGGCGAAGATGATCAATGCTCGCAGCGAGACAGTCCATGAGAAGCCGGCGTATAGAGGACTGGTCGATCGTCGAAGGTGCGTGGTCCCTATGAGTGGGTTCTATGAGTGGGAGGATCTGGGATCGAAGAAGGGGAAGCAGCCTTGGTTCTTGTCGAGAGCGGATGGGGATGTGTTGATGCTCGCTGGATTGTGGGATCGTTGTGACACCGGCAATGAAGAGTCCATGGATTCGTTCACGCTGCTGACGACGCAGGCGCGTGGGATGCTTGCGGAGCTGCATCATCGGATGCCTGTCGTGGTGGATTCGGACACGGCGAACGGTTGGTTGGGGATGAGCGTTGGTGTGGATGAGTTGCTCTCGATGCTCGATGCGGATGCGCTGCGAGGGTATCGCGTTGGGAAGCGTGTGAACTCGCCGAGCAATAACGACGCGTCGCTGCTTGATGAGGTTCGTGAGGGGGAAATCGAGCGGGACGGGACGCTCTGGGGTTCGTGAGTTAGAGCGTGTTGAGGATGTCTTGGTATTTGATTGCTTTGGTGTCGTAGCCGGCGTTTGGTTCTGATTGATCCCATGATTGATACAGATCAACAAGCAGGCGCAACGCGAGTGCGGTGACCCCTTCGTCGCGTGGATCGAGGAGCTGGCTCGATTCGTAGCACTGGAGCGCGAGCGACTCGGCGTCCTGGTATCGCTGTTGATTGAGATACATCCAGCAGAGGTTTGCCATGAGTATGAGGTCGTTGTTGTGTGGATCGTCGTCGGATCGAGAGAATCCATCGATGGATTGTTTGTACGCGATCTCTGCGTCGTTGTAGCGTTGCAGGTCGTTGAGTGCCGCGGCGTATTCTCCGAGCATGTAGAGGGTGTTGTATGCAAGATCACCTTTGGTTGATCGGTTCCTCTCGATCGCTTCTTCGTAATACGGGATGGACTCCTCTGTTCGATGGAGTTTGTGCAGTTGCTGTGCGACAAGGGAAATGGCGTAGATGGTTTCTTCGTGATCATCACCCTGCGCTCGTCGGCGTCCATCGAGACACGACATGATCGCGTTGAGTGCTTCTTCGAATCGTCCCTGCTTGTTGAGTGTGTGATACAGCGCGTACATCGCGTGGAGCGTGTGGGGGTGATCTGGTTTGAGGTATTGCTTCCCAGACTCGATGGCGTAGAGCGCCAGTGCTTCGGCGCTGCGGAGTGTGCCGTCTTGGGTCAGCATGATCGAGTATGACCCCACGGCGTAGGGGACTCGATCACGGATCAAAGGAGATGCGAGGTAGGGCTCGGCGGCTTCTCTGAGGAGATTGAGCGCCTGCTCGGTTTGTCCTGTTGCGACATATGACTCGGTGTCCAGGACGATCTGATTGACGACTTGCAGGATCTCGTCTCGGCTTTCGCCTTGCTTGCGCGCCAGGCGCAGCATGTCGAGGGTCATGTTGTCGAAGCGTGCGACGATCTCGCCGTTGCGGAGCGCGTCGAACATGGAGGCGTCCGCGAGTGTGCGGATGGTGAGTGGGTGGTTCTCTCCAAGGGATGCTTTGCGGATGTCCAGCACACGGAGGGTTTTCTGATACGCTTCGTCGTACTTCTCAGTGTGCATGAGCGTGAACGCGAGGTCTTCAAGAATCGTGGCAGTCAGGAGGCTTTGTGAGCCTTGGATGTCTTGCCAGAGTTCCAGCGATCTGCGCAGGTGGCGCTCGCTCTCGTCGTAGTACCCCAGACTTCGGAATGTATGACCAATGGTTTTGCGGAGCGCGGCTTCAACCTTCGGGACTGTGGGCGGGTTCTCGTCCAGTTGATTCGCGGCGGTGATGAGTATGTCGCGCACAAGGACATTGCGTCCTTCGCGCTCAGGGACAACGGCGCCGAGGAGTTGATCGTTGATGAATGTATTGATGCTTTGAGCGACAGCGCGTTCACTTTCGGCTTCGAGAGCACGCTGCTCGGCTTCGGATTTGGCATTCTGCTCGGCTTCGAGGGCGCTCTTCGTGAAATCAACCGCGATTGATGGGAGCACGGCGGCGAACTCGTCGCTGGCTTGTTGTTCGTCTTCTCCGGCATGAACTCTTGGCTTGATGGTGAGCGATCCATCGTCGAGTGCTTGGAGGGTGAAGTACTGGGTAGGGCCGTCGTTTGGTGATTCGATGAAAACACTCGTCGATTCATTTGGTTGCAGGTCGTATTGATCGAACACGCCGGAGACGACGAGGAGTTCTTCGATCGCTTTCTTCGCGTTCTGGTTCTGATCGCGTAGCACCTGGTTTGCCTGGAGGGTCTTGGTGCGCTGGGCATTCGCTTGCATGAATCCAAAGGTTGTCCCAGCGAGTCCGAGGATGAGAACGGCGAGGATCGCGGCTCCGCTTGCGACGAAAGCTTTGTTGCGCTTGGAGTACTTCCTGATTTGATACCAAGTGCTGGGAGGGCGCGCCGAGACTGGTTCGTCATCGAGATAGTGCTGGAGTTCTTCAGCGAGCGCGATCGGGGTTGGGTATCTGCGATCTCGATCTTTCTCCAGACACTTCATCACCACCCAATCGAGTTCCCCTTTGAGTTGTTTGGGGAGTTCGCGGACATTGATCAAGCGATTCTTTGCTGATGTGCTCGCGGATGCGGTCTTCTCTGATTGATTGAGCTCGGAGAGGAATCGCGTGCTCGGCTTGGGGGGATTCTTCTCGCATATATAGCGCTGGATATCGACATAGACCTTCGTTCGTAGTTCCTCCGGCTCAAATGGAAGCAAGCCGGTGAGGAGTTCGTAGAGCACGACTCCGAGCGAGTAGACATCGGTGCGGGTATCGATATCGAGTCCTGAGTTCCCGGCTTGTTCTGGACTCATGTATTCTGGAGTCCCGACCATTTGCCCTTCGGTCGTGTGGAGCGTTGAGTCGGTCAGTTGATCGTTGAGTGCTTTGGCAACCCCAAAGTCGATGACTGTTGGATGTGGTTGGTCTTGTGAATCCTTTGCGACCAGAATGTTGGATGGCTTGAGATCGCGATGGAGCACTGACTTGGTGTGCGCGTGCTGGATCGCTTGGCAGACTGGGATGAGTAATCTGAGCCGATCGTCTATAGAGAGCTGTTGAAGATCGCAGTATTCGGTGATGGGCATCCCATGGACCATCTCCATCACGAAGTAGGGGAGGCCTCGTTCGGTGATCCCGCCATCGAGGACTTTCGCGATGTTTGGGTGGGACATCAGCGCGAGTGCTTGTCGCTCGGCTTGGAATCGAGCGATGACCTTCTTGGAGTCCATGCCGGGCTTAATGACTTTGAGCGCGACGCGTCGTTTGACGGGGTGCTCTTGCTGCGCTTCGTAGACGATCCCGAATCCACCCTCTCCGAGCTTGTTGAGGATTTTGTAGGGTCCGATCTGATCTGGGGTTTGGAATGGATGCTGATCGAGCCGTTCGTGATCGTCGCCGTAGGACATATCTCTGGTTTCGAACTCGCTCATGGATGCATGATAGAGGGGTGAGTCCAGAATGAAGGGCCTAGAATCACGCCGATCGCCGGATGTGCGATTGCAAGTAATGAAATCAACCCGCTTTACCGCACCAGAACACTGCTTGGCGAGGAGACCAGGATGACAACCGCGACGCTCGAACGGAACTTGACGATTGATGTGGCTTCTGTCCTTGAGGATGATGCGCTGCTGAACTTCGATTCTCCGGCGATCTCCAAAGACCGACTGAACCTGCCTGGTGGTGATTTCATCGATCGCGTGATGGCGATGAGTGATCGCAATCAGAATGTGCTCAACAACTACAACCGAATCCTCAACACCGGTCGGCTCGCGGGAACAGGGTACACCTCGATCCTTCCTGTTGACCAGGGCATCGAGCACAGCGCGGGCGCCTCGTTCGCTCCGAATCCGGATTACTTCGATCCAGCGAACATCATCGAACTCGCGATAGAAGGCGGCTGCAACGCGGTTGCTTCGACCTTCGGCGTTCTCGGCGCCACGGCTCGCAAGTACGCGCACAAAATCCCGTATCTCGTCAAGTTCAATCACAACGAGCTGATGACCTACCCCAACACCTTCAACCAGATCCCGTTCGGCACGATCAAGCAGTGCTGGGAGATGGGTGCCGCTGCTGTTGGTGCAACGATCTACTTTGGTTCTGAAGAATCCAACGATCAGATCCAGTATGTCGCGGATATGTTCGCGGAAGCACACGACTACGGCATGGTCACTGTGCTCTGGTGCTACATGCGCAACAACTCGTTCAAGGTCAACGGCGTGGACTACCACGCGGCATCCGACCTGACCGCGCAAGCGAACCACCTCGGTGTCACGATCCAAGCGGACATCATCAAGCAGAAGCTCCCAACTAATAACGGCGGGTACAAAGCACTCAACACGGGCGACTCGTCCTACGGCAAGTTCGATACTTCGATCTACACGAAGCTCAACTCCAGCGATGAGAACGGCAACGGCGGTCACCCGATTGATCTGTGCCGATACCAGGTCGCGAACTGCTACATGGGGCGCATGCCTCTGATCAACTCAGGCGGCGCTTCAAGCGGTGCGGGCGATCTGAAGGAAGCGGTCACGACTGCGGTCATCAACAAGCGCGCGGGCGGCATGGGCTTGATCTCAGGGCGCAAGGCGTTCCAGCGTCCGATGGGTGAGGGCGCGGCGCTGCTCAACGCGATTCAGGATGTGTATCTGGATGAGAGCGTGACGATCGCTTGATTTCAGAGAACGGATAAAAAAGGAGCCCGCTCCATAGAGGTGCGGGCTTTTTTGTTGTTGGATGTTGATTAGCCTTCTTCGCGTTCGTTCCAGAGTTTGAGGACTTCTTGTTCGCGTTGTGGGTCGAGTCCGCCACGGATTCTTTGGAGCCACTGGGTGTGTTGTTCTTCGCCGTATTGGTCGAGGATTTCTGGGCCTCGGGTTTTGTAGTAGTTGAGGGCGTTCCAGTGGGAGTCTTCGAGTGATCTCGTTTTGAGTCCGGCTTTGATGGACTTGGCGGTCGAGATTTGGCCTTGTCCTTGGTATCCATCGGCGGAGTTGGGGACCCACGCGGGCATGTGTTGCCACGCGTTGACGCCGTTGGCGGCGAGGAAGTCCGCGTCGATCCACTCGATCTTGGTGTCCACATCGAGGTGCTTCTTCGCAACGCGTGTTGCGGATTCGACCATGTCCTTGCTGGTCCATTGACCGGCTGGGGAGATGCCGTTGTACGCGCCCATGTGTTTTTGTTCAATGCAGTGGATGGTGAAGTCTCCGAGGTCGCGGACGTCGATGACTTGGATGAAGTCTTCGCCGCTGCCTGGGCCGATCATGGTGCCGCCTTCGCTGGCGCGGACAGACCAGTAGGTGAATCGTCCGGTGGTGTCGCGGTCTCCGACGATGAGTCCCGGACGGATCACGCAGACCTTTCCGGGGAAGCGTTCTTCAGCCGCGGCTTCGACGCGTGCTTTCATCGCGCCGTAGTGGACTCCCACTTCGCGGTGTGTCGTTATTCCCGCGGCGATCTCGTCGGAGACGGTTGCGAGCTCGCCGGTCTCGTCCATTCCCGGATTGGTGCGGGACGCGTAGACGGAGGTGGTGGAGATGACCACATACTGTCCCATGATCGGGAGGAGGATGTCCATCGTGTCGATGACGGTTTTGGGGACATAGGTGAAGGTGTCGATCACGGCGTCGAACTTGCGTCCGTCGGCGACGAGTTTCTCGAGTCCGGAGAGGTCGGTGTAGCGGTCGCCTTGGATGTGCTCGAGGTCTGGGAACATCTCAGGTGCGGTTTGTCCACGATTAAACAGCGTCACATTGTGGCCGTGGTCGAGGGCGCGCTGGACCATTTTGGGACCGGCGAATCCGGTGCCTCCGAGCATGAGGATGTTGAGTTTTTTGGGTTTGAAGATGCCGCCTGCAAGAGCGGAGGGGGCAAGGGCGGCGCCGATGGTGAGGGCGCTGGCGTCGGTGATGAACTCGCGGCGGGTTTTCATGTTGTGATTTCCTGTGGTTGAACTTTGGTGTGCGTTGAATGTGATACCGATGATGATCGTCTGTGTTGCATGAGCGCCAGCGAGATCGCGAGACCTGACCAGAGCACGGCCAACGGCGCGGTGACCATGACCATCCCCCAGATCCCGATCGTCGCGGCGGCGAGCGCATTCTCGATTCCAGCGCCCGCGACATCGCCCCCTCGATAGAGGAAGACATCGATGATGGGTTTGGCTTTGTATTTTTCTTGTCTGCTGACGACGGAGAAGAGTGTCTCGCGCGCGGGGCGGATGATCGCATAGCGGCTGGCGCGGTGGATCGCGTTGAAGGTCGCGAAGACGGCGAAGATCTGCCAGCCCTCGACGTTGGGTCGCGAGGAGATCCATCCGAGCGCGGTGAATCCGGCGAGGGTGACGAATGGGAGAATGCAGAGCGTGATCCCGATCCCGAGGCGTTTGATGAGCTGGGCCGTGACGAAGAGCTGGACGAGCAGGGTCGCGAGCTGGGTCCACATGTCGAGCTGTGCAAAGAGCGCGACGCGCTGGGTGAGTTCTTCCTCGGCGTCGGCGACGATGTTCGCTTGTGTGAAGTAGATCAGCGTGGAGCTGATCGCGATGAGGGTGATGTAGAGTCCGATCCCGAGCAGGTATGGGGATTGGAGCAGCGCTTTGGCGCCCTCGTGCCATGACCCTCCGATGGGTTGGTGGTGGTGTTCTTGTGTGTGATGCGCGGCGGGTTTGACAC
>WUAJ01000086.1 GCA_009827215.1 Phycisphaeraceae bacterium | reverse complement strand
ACAATAAAGAAGTACCGTCAATATGGCATCAATGTCGCTGACTCAAACGGGACAGGCAAATGGGAACTCCCTGTCCCAGCAACCTATGTCATCGATCAAGACCGAACTGTTCGCTTCGTCTTCGATGATGAAGATTACTCCAAGCGTGCGAACTACAAGAAAGTGTTGAAAGTCGTCAAAGAGCTATCAGCCGAGGACTGAGACAATAACCAACCTGCCCCCTCTTGATGGGCGGAGTGCCGTGTGGCCTCCGCCTGTCTTTTTGCATTATCCGCCGACAATCTTATCAAGCTGGGCTCTCAGCCTCTTAATGGATATAGGCATTGCGGTACGAAGCTCCTGAGCAAAAACCGCTACGCGATATTCTTGCACCATCCAGCAGAGGTCTTCGTATGCCTGAGCTACAGCGTCATCCTGATGTGCTCCTTGTTCGCGGAGTTCTTGCACACATTTCACCCAAGGGGACACAGATTGAATCATCTTCTGATCCCTCTGAGGACCAATGTTTCGGATCCGTTCCATACGAATCTCGATCGCTCGGCAATACCTCGGATAGCACCACAGCCATCTCGTTGGAGTGGTAAACTCCCAGTTCTCGTTCAACAGCAGTTCCAACTGAACGCGCATGTCACGCACACTCGCATCCCAATCTTGGGAGTGTTTCTGAGAGATCTTTGCTTGTGCTTGCAAAATCCCATTGAGCACGCGAGCGAGATTGGTGATACACCCCTGGACAGTCAGAACCCCATCCGTCCAAGCAGCAGCGAGCCTCCGTTCAAACTCATTCCGATCTCGAATTACGCTCTGATCATCAATGCCTGATTGCATGCCTGTACGCGAGAGCAATACCGATTCTGTGTGTTTCGCTGACCACCCCAAGACCGAAGCATTGACTGCCATTGGACTGTATCCAGGGAGTTGCTGTGCGCGAATCTTGTGCTCCTTCTTGATCCCAAGTCCCAGGAGCAGACCCTGTGCTGATCGAGTCTGTTGTTCTGCAACCCATTTCGAAGTTCGAACGCGAAGGTTCACAGTTCCTTCAGAAACAACCATCGCTGGATATCCAAGGATTTTGCGTCCGTGTTCTTCCAGTTCCATCGATTCTGGAAACTCATCGATATCCCATCCAGTGAGTCCGTCACGCTGAAAGTCCCCCGCAGCTTCATCGACCACTCGATGAGCGTGCTCCTTGAACTGGTCTTTCAATGGCTTGAGATCTCGTCCGCTCGCGAGTTCTTTGCCACATGGATCGAGAACCACAATCCGTGGACTCAAAAAATCGGGCACCTGATCACGGCGAAACTGCTCAGGACGAATCATTACACCCGCCCTATTGGATAGCACCGCAGCGAGCTGTGACTCGATGGAGCCTTCTTCGCGTGTAAATGTTGGAGTCAACTCCTGAGCAAGCGCCGGAGCGTCAAACTGCCTTCTGAACTGCTTCGGAAGCGATCGAATCAATGCCTCAACACGCTCCTTGATATAACCGGGAACTGACCAATCCAATACCTCTCGGCTGAGATGTGGGAGATCCTCAACACGCACGCGCACACTGACCCCATCAACCTCTTCACCGGGCATGAATCGATAACTCAGACCAGCATTCCGATTGCCCACAACAACCGAATCCGGATGGGTTTGTCCAGTCACTTTCGCGTCTTCGCTCAAGACGAGGTCAGATTCCTGCATCTCTAGGTTTGACCCATGATCACGCGCCCATCGCTCAAACTTCTGGCCGCTATAAATCTCAGCCGGGATCCGTTGGTCGTAGAACTGGAAGATCGCTTGATGATCCGCGATGAGATCGCCCCGCCGCGCCTTGTCTTCGATGGTTCTTAGATTCGCAAGCAGTTGCCTGTTATGTCTGATCGCAGCGCACTTGGTTCTCATATCGCCTTCGACGAGCGCATTGTGAATGAACATCTCCCGAGACGCGACTGGCTCAATTGGTCCAAAGTGGACGGTCCTCCGCGGGATGATGTCCAATCCATACAGACCAACGCGTTCATCTGCGACGACTCGACTTGTGCGTGAATCCCAGCGAGGGTTCGAGTGTGACCGTTTAATCAGATGCTTCGCGGCATCCTCGACCCACTTCGGATTGATCTTCGCGACTGTCCGTGCGTAAACCTTGGTTGTGCGCACAACCTCTCCGGCCATTATCCATTCAGGTTTTTCTTCAAAGACCGAAGAACCGGGGATGATCGAATACGCCGAGCCGCGCGTGCCTTTGTACTCGTATCGATCACCCTTGTTCCCGATATTGGTTAGCAGACCAGTAAGGAGTGCTCGATGCACCGCATCGCAATCGGTATGCCGAACCTCCGGATTGAGCTTCATATCCAAACACATCCCGCGCAGTTGACGATACACTTCGCGCCATTCATCGATGCGTCGGGAAGATAGATACGCAGAGTCGCATGCTCGTCCGAGCTTTCTGCGAGTCAGTTTCTTGTGCTGTTCATGATACCAATCCCAAATTTTGAGAAACGAAAGAAAGTCCGAACCCTCCTCTTGGAACTGCTCATGCGCCTCATCCGCGAGCTGCTGTTTGTCATGCGGACGAACGCGAGGGTCCTGAGTCGACAGCACCGCCGCGATGATCAGCACATCATTGAGACACTGCTCTTCTTCCCCAGCGAGGACCATCCTGCCGATACGCGGATCGACTGGAAGCCTTGCCATTTGTTTACCGATCGGTGTCAGTCGGTGGTCATCATCGATCGCTCCAAGCTCATGGAGGGTCTCGTATCCATCGCGCCATTGACGAGCATCCGGCGAATCAAGAAACGGAAACTGATCAGGTTCACCCAACTTCAAATCAATCATCTGCAGGATGACTGAAGCGAGGTTAGACCGCAGCAGCTCGGGCTGTGTGAACTCATCGCGCCGATTGTAATCATCCTGTTCATACAATCGAATACAGACCCCAGAAGCAACACGCCCACAGCGTCCCGCTCGCTGATTTGCAGATGCTTGAGAAATCGATTCAACCTGCAAGCCATGCAGTTTGGTTCGAGGGTTGTATCGTTTGAGCCGTGCAACACCTGGATCGACCACGCCTCGGATATTGGGAACTGTAATCGAGGTCTCTGCAACATTGGTCGCGATGACGATCCGAGAGCCGCCCGTTCGTCCAGTTTTGAATACTTTCTGCTGCTCAGCTGGAGAAAGCCGAGCATACAGCGGCAGGATCTCAGCATCATGCGGCAAGAAATCCAGTTTCTTGAGCTCGTGTGCCGTTTGTCGGATCTCGCGTTCGCCCGGCATGAAGACGAGTACATCGCCGTGCCCCTCGGTAATCAACTGTGCCGCTGCATACGACGCGGCTTCGGGGATCGGCATCCCATCCATCGTCATCGACGCATCATATCGTTGCTCTACCGGATACATTCTCCCAGAGACCTCGATCACGGGTGCCGGCCCATCAGTTGTTCCGAAGTGCTCGGCAAAACGATCAGCATCAATCGTTGCTGAAGTAATGATGACCTTCAGGTCTTTCCGCTTGGTCACCAGCTTGTGCAGATATCCGAGCAAGAAGTCGATATTCAGCGATCGCTCATGGGCTTCGTCTACGATGATGGTGTCATATTTCCTGAGATCCGGATCCCCTCGTGTTTCCGCAAGCAGGATGCCATCGGTCATCACCTTGATCAGCGTATCGTCGCTGGTCTGATCACCGAATCGCATCCTGAATCCGACCAACGATCCCAGACCGACCCCAAGTTCATCAGCAACACGAGCGGCAACATTCCGCGCCGCGATCCGTCTCGGCTGCGTGTGACCGATCATCGCTTCGACACCGCGTCCAAGATCAAGACAGATCTTGGGAATCTGCGTGGTTTTCCCCGAACCGGTCTCGCCGCAGATGATCACTACTTGATGATTTCGGATAGCGTTGGCGATCTCATCACGGTGCTCGCTAACTGGCAAGTTTTCTGGATAGGTACAAGTTGGTTTGTTTCGTAGCCGTCGTTGGTATGCTTCAATATCCCGTTGCAAATCCGCACGAATCGAGTCTTCGATTTTCTGGACTGAGTATCCTGTGTTTTTCCGCTTCTCAAGCCCTCTCAGCCGAGCACGGTACATCCCTCGCACCGTTTTTGGAGCTTGCTGGATGAGCGTATCGAAACTGGTCAAATCCTCAGCCACGCCCCGCCTTGATCATCTGCTGTGCACGCGAAGGATCCACTGGATTCTTCCAAAACCCATCGCCTTTGATCCATGATCCCACAATCAACGCATCCGCGTATTCGCTCAACGCGTTCACATTCTCTGGAGTTACCCCAGACCCTACCAATACAGGCAACTTGGTCACGGCACGCACGGCCTTCACATCTGCAAGATCCGTTGGCTTACCAGTAGATATACCTGTCACAACAAACCCGTCGGCACCAAAGAACTCCCCAGCGTGCGCGAATTCAGCGATATCAATGTCCGCTGTCAACGCATGCGATGCGTGCTTTTTCTTGATGTCACAGAAGATCTTGATCTGCTCCGCGTTGATCGACTTTCGGAACCGAAGCAGCCCCCCCGCTTCTGCTTTGCTGAGCAGGCCTTCATCCGCGACATGACTAAATACAAAGTTCTCACATCGAATAAAGCGTGCCCCACTTGCATCGGCTACTGCGATCGCGTGACGATTTCCTCCCGAAAGGATTTGAACACCCACCGGAACCTGGACACTGCTTGTCACAGCGTGACACACACGGGTCATTCCAGCAACGATCTCAGGACCAAGCTCCTCGCCATGCACATACGGGGCGTCGTGCATATTCTCCACGATAATCGCATCGAATCCGGCATCCTCGAGTATCCTCGCTTCAGCAACGGCTTGGTCGACAAGCTGCTCCACAGATCGCTGCGAATACGGAGTACCTGGCAATGCTCCAACATGAACCATCCCAATGAGCTTGGTCGAGTCTCCTGGCAGTATCGAGGTCAGGTCGGGATGCATGGATTTCCTTCGTTCAGGTCAACAGGTTCACAAGTGATTCTTGCCCGCAAATTGCTTCAATTGCATCCAGTACATGAGAATTTGATGGTATCCGCTTGTGATATGGACCCCGATCGCATAGTTTGTGTATCCAAATCTCTCACTAGATAAAGGCCGAATACCAGATGGCAGAGAAAAAATATCTCACCGCTCCTGATCCCTCAGAAACCAAGTTCCCCAAAGGAGTTCCCTACATCATCGGGAACGAACTTGCCGAACGATTCAGCTTCTATGGCATGAAGGGGATCCTGACAGTCTTCATGACTCAGCACCTCTTGGATGCAAGCGGCGAATCTGCAAACATGTCAGATGAGCGTGCCAAGACGGTGTACCACCTCTTCACAGCAGGAGCATACTTCTTCCCGATCATCGGTGCGATCCTCGCGGATGCCTTCTGGGGGAAGTACAAAACAATCCTCTGGATCAGTCTGATGTACTGTTTCGGTCACGGCTGTCTCGCACTTATGGATGTTGGACCGCATACCGGTTTATGGGACATGAAGCCGTTCCTCTTCATCGGACTCGCCATGATCGCTGTGGGAGCAGGTGGGATCAAGCCGTGCGTGAGTGCACATGTCGGTGACCAGTTTGGTCGTGGCAACAAGCATCTTCTCACGCAGGTATTCAACTGGTTCTATTTCTCGATTAATGTTGGCGCGATGCTCAGCACCATTCTGACGCCGATCCTGCTTGCTAAGTACGGTCCTTGGGCAGCATTCGGTTTGCCGGGTATTTTGATGGCTATCGCGACCTTCTTATTCTGGTTAGGTCGAAAGGAGTTTGTACATGTACCCCCAGCGGGCTGGAAGAAGTTCAAAGAAGAAACTTTCAGCCCTGAAGGTGTCCGCGCACTTGTCAATCTTGCACCACTGTTTCTGATCTTTGTCCCAGTCTTCTGGGCAATATTCGATCAGACTGGATCCGCTTGGGTCCTACAAGCTGAGAGTATGGACAGGCAGTTCATGGGATTCACCTGGCTCCAATCGCAGGTTCAAGCAGTCAACCCATTCTTTATCCTTGTATTGATCCCAGTCTTCACATATGTCATCTATCCCGCGATCAGTAAAATTTACCCACTGACTCCATTGAGAAAAATTGGCATTGGTTTTGTGCTTACCTCTGCAACATTTGCCTTATCTGCTGTCATTGAGAACTGGATCACTGTTAAATCGGATGCAGCAATGACTCAGCTCTGGGGAGCTCTGGCAATTGACGGCGAGATGCCGAGAACACTTTCGGAAATGGTGAGGGTTGCACGCGAGAACGGATGGGATCAAGAGCAGCTCACTCCGTATCTTGCGGACATGCCCAACATCGGTTGGCAGTTCATTGCCTTTATCGTTCTGACGAGCGCCGAGATCATGGTTTCGATTGTGTGTCTTGAGTTCGCATACACACAGAGTCCCAAGAAGATGAAGAGCTTTATCATGGGAGTCTACTTTTTGGGTGTATCACTCGGAAACTTCTATGTATCTGGAGTGAATGCCGTCATGGAGAGCATGAGGGATGAGCAAACAGGTACTACGCCGCTCGATGGCGCAAACTATTACTGGTTCTTTACTGGATTGATGCTGATCGCATTCTTCATATTCCTCGTGTGGTCCAAGTCATACAAAGGGGGAACATATATCCAAGGCGAAGATGAAGAAGAGATCATCGAAGCACGAGCAGAAGCCGAGGGGACAGAGACTCGATAATCAATGGAGCTACTCGCCCAATCCTGGCACCAGCGATATACGGGACCACTATTGAGTATCATGACGCACCAATCCTGAGTGAAGGAAATACTCCATCAAGTCCGAGCCCGGATCGATATGGAGATCAGCCTGCTCCGCTTCCTTTTCCGTGAGTACCCGTGGGACGACGGAACGCACCCAAGCCCCCGCCATTGCGAATGGCACAGGAGTCGCGTCGTGCTTTCGTGTTGAGCACAGCGTGTAGTGATCAGGCATGACGAGCACTCTCCAGCCCTGAGCGTTTGGATCGGTGTCAGGATCGCCGAATCGCTCAATCGCATCCATTACAGGCCCAATGATCTCGCGATCAATCGCTTCGAGTGATGCAACTTTTGTGACAAAGTCCGCTTGATGCGAAGCCTCGTCTGGAGCTTCTACATGACAACAAACGATGTCGTATTTATTGAGGGAATCGATGGTCACCTTCCCTTGCATCGTGTAATCCGTGTCGTGATAGCTCGTCAAGCCCGGACATTCGATCAGATCCCATCCGATCAACTTGGCAATTCCTGCGAGCAGATCCACCGAGGTGATCATTCCTCCTTTGAGACCAAACTTGGATTCAAAGCTGGGCAGAACTGGTTTGGTCCCCTGCCCCCAGATCCATGCACAGTTCGCTGGACGCAATCCTTGCTCAACTCGAGCGAGATTGACATCGTGATCTTTGAGGTACTCATGCGAGAGCTTGATCAGCGAGCTCAGTACTTTCCCCTCGTCCTTCATCCCCCCATTCGGGAGCGCCGGCTCCCAAGGACGATCCGGAATCTCGTGCGGAGGAGTGCATTCAACACTCGAATACGCACGATCCGAACGATCCACGAGGATTGATCGATAACTCACCCCAGGAGTAAGCACGAAGTCCTTCGCGAGCTCAGGAACTTGCTCAGTCCAGAACGCGGACAGTCCTTCAATTAGTACGTGAGCCTCAGAATCTGGAATACCACCAGCGGAATGGTCAAGCATCAGTCCGGCTTGATCCGTGCCTTCTTCTCCTACAGTCACCAGATTGAGCCTGAAGATCCAATCACTCTCGCCGGACTCTACATCGATTGCCGCAGCTTCGAGCGGCGCTCTGCCGGTGTGATACTTGCCGGGGTCATACCCAAGCAGATCCATTGTGCAGACATCAGAGCCTGCCCCGAAGCCTTTGGGTGTGGTCTTCGCCGTGCCCACGCGTCCCATCTTTGCTAATCGATCGAGATTGGGCATCTCCGCAGATTCAAACGGAGTCAACCCCCCAAGCTCCTCAAGCGGCTTGTCCGCTCCGCCATCAGGGATGATGATCACATACTTCATTGGACTCTCATCGGCTTGATCAGTTGTTTAAGTTCGGAAACAGGAGATGCTGAAAGAGGTCGCTGATCCCGAAGACAAAAGCGTTGGACAAACCAAAAAGAATGTCTGCGCCGAACACAAAGAAGAGAATGAAGATACCGAATCCGAACCATTGCCCATTTTCTGACAGCATCAGATTTCTGAACGGCGTCCAGAGGTTCATTAAGATCCGTCCACCATCGAGCGGGGGAACAGGGAGCAGATTGAACAACATCAACACGAAGTTCAAGAGTGCACCTGTGCCGAGGAAAATCTGAAGATTGGATTTGAGGGGATCCTGGATGTTTACAGCGGAAATGATCTGCCCCTCGGCCAGTGGCAACCAGAAGATCAGCAGGAATAGCGTGATCAATCCCAGCGCTAAGTTCATCAGCGGTCCAGCAATGGTCACAAGTGTGTCCGCATGCTTTCCACGCAATCTGCTCGGATCCACCGGCATGGCGCCCCACGCAATACCCAACAGCAGCAACACGATCAATGAGTAAGGACCCATGTGAACCAATGGATTCCAGGTCATATGACCGCTTCGGATCGGTGTGTCGTCACCTAGCTTGACTGCAGTCCAGCCATGAGCGAGTTCATGGAGTGTGATGGAGACGATAACCCAGACCAGCCATGACACAACCATGACCTGCCCATTCGGGCTCGACCAAAGATCTGACAGCCACCATCCCGCCATGCCGCATATCTCCTAGAAACTCATCATACTGATGCGGATACAAAAATGCCCAGCTGTCTCAACAACTGGGCATCAATCGATCAATCAATCAAATGATCTCAGCCAGCGTTTGCTGGGACCGCTTTGGATGCCGCGGTCGCTTGCTCAACCAGACGATCGAACAGTTTCGGATCCTCGATCGCGATCTGCGAGAGCATCTTGCGATTCAGGTTATTGCCTGACATTTT